>JBBRXI010000006.1:0-23712 GCA_038248575.1 Burkholderiales bacterium
AGCAGGCGCAGGCGGCTATTGCGGCCCTGAACGGCAAAGACGTCGACGGTCGCGCCCTGACGGTCAATGAGGCGCGGCCGCAGGAGCCGCGCAGCGGCGGTGACGGTGGTTTCGGCGGCCCGCGTCGCGGCCCGGGCGGCGGTGGTGGCGGCGGTGGTGGTGGTGGCCGCAGCGGCAATCGTTACTAAGCTCATCCGGCGTTGAAATCGAAGCCGCGGGGCCTGGCCCGGCGGCGGCGGTCTTCGCGCTATTCGCAGTTTGTGCAGGGCTTCATTCGGCATCGTGCCGGGTAGGGATATTGTTTTGGCAAAACCAAATTATTCGTTCGAAAAGCGTCAGCGAGATCTGGAAAAGAAGCGCAAACAGGAAGAAAAGCGGCAGCGCAAGCTGGCCGAGAAGAAGCCCGCGGGCGCTGAAGGCGGCTTGGTTTCGCCGGAAGATGCACCGACTGACACGGCCGATCCGGCCGCTCGCTGATCGCCCCTGCTCGGCGACGCCCTTGCCGCTAGCGAGGCCGTCAGCGCCTGATCAGCGTGTCGCGAGTTCGTCCGAGTTCGTCCGAGTTCGTCCGAGTTCGTCCGAGTGCGTCCGAGTGCGTCCGTGACGCCGGCCAGTCGCCGCCCTGAGCGCCGCCCAGAGACTTTCGCAGACCACCTCCGCCCATGCTGAGCTATCGCCACGCCTATCACGCCGGCAACCACGCCGACGTTCTCAAACACTTCGTCCTCGTTCAACTGACGCGTTATCTCGGTCAGAAGGACAAGCCGTTTTGGTATGTCGACACGCACGCCGGCGCCGGCGCCTACGCGCTCGATTCCGCTTATGCCAGCAAGCTTTCCGAGTTCCAGGACGGCATCGGTCGTCTGTGGTCGCGTAACGACCTGCCACCGTCGCTTGGCGAGTACGTGGATCTCGTGCGCAAGGTGAATCCCGAGCGCCGCTTGCGCCGCTATCCGGGTTCCCCGTATTTCGCCTTATGGACAATGCGCGAGGACGACCGCCTGCGGCTCTTTGAACTGCACAGCAAGGATGCCCGCCTGCTGCGCGAGAACTTCGCCGACGCCGGCAAACGGGTGGTGATCGAGGCGAGCGACGGTTTCGCCGGGCTTAAGTCACTGCTGCCGCCACCGCCACGGCGCGCGCTCGTACTTATAGATCCGTCATACGAAGACAAGCACGACTACGAGCGCGTTTTCCACGCCCTGAAGGAGTCGCTGACGCGCTTTCCGGGTGGCAGCTACGCGCTCTGGTATCCGCAGCTCACGCGACTCGGCGCGCATGAATTGCCGGCTCGCCTGAAGCGTCTGCCGGCCGTCAGTTGGCTGCACGTCGCCCTGCGCGTCAGCACCCCGGCCAAGGACGGTTTCGGCATGCACGGCAGCGGTATGTTCGTTGTCAACCCGCCGTGGACGCTGCACGCGACGCTTGCTGAAGTGATGCCGTATCTTGTCCGGCATCTCGCGCTCGATCCGGGCGCTGGCTATACGCTCGAAGAGCACCAAACCTGAGTTCAATTCGGCGTTCTAGTCGTCAAGCGCGGTGTATTTCCGGCTCGTCCCGTAGGCCTTGTCCACCGGATATTTCGCTGCGTTCTTTTCGAGCTTGGCGCGCGCCGCTGCTTCGAGGTCTATCCCCGCCTTGTCGGCGATCAACAACAGATAAAGCAATACGTCGGCGCATTCGTCGTGCAGCGCGCCGAGTGCGCCGGGGTCGTCGACCAGCGTCGCCATGTCCGCGTCGTTTTTCCATTGCGTCAGTTCGAGCAGTTCGGCCGCTTCGAGGTTGAGCGAAACGATGAGGTTACGCAGTGTGTGAAACTGCGCCCAGTTGCGCTCGTCGCGAAAGGCGAGCAGCGCCGCGGTCAAGGCGTGCAAGCTCATGTCAGCTCAGGTGAAGAAACGTGCGCCGGCAGCAGCCGGCAACGGCATTCCGGTGGCCCGCGCGCGCGCCAGCAACTCCCAGTAATAGCGGTACGAGGCGCGGTCGTGCAAGCGGCCCTCGTGAGCCACCGGCGCCCAGTCCTTATCCTGCGCAGCGATGAGGATCGCGGTCGCCGTCTCGACTTCGGAAAAGTCCGGGCGCATCGCTTCGACGATCGCCATGATCTGGTTGGGATGGATGCTCCACATCCGCAAATACCCGAATTCGTTGCGCGCGCGCCGGGCGTCGTTGCGTACGACGTCGAGGTCCTTGAGCTCGGTGGTCACGTTATGCGTCGGTACAACACCGTTGGCGAGCGCCGCCGTCGCGATCTCGCACTTGGCGCGGACGACGAGCGGGTGCTCGAACTGCCCCGGACTCTTCATCGCCGCAGCGGGGATCGCGCCATGGTGGCCGGAAACGAAATCCATCAGACCGAAATCGAGCGATTCGACGCCGTCGAGTGCGGCGATCTCCCAGGCCTCACGCAGCGCACCGAAGGTCTCAATGAGCACGTGCACGGGAATCGGCCGCGCGATGCCGGTCGCCGCTTCGGCAGTACGCAGCGCGGTGATCTGCCGGCGCACGTCGGCGACGCCACGCGGCTTGGGTAAGGTGATGAAAGGCAGGCGGCTGCCGGCGCCGGCGATCAGGATGTCGAGATCCTGCTGCCAGTGTTCGTGCGTTACGTCGTGGATTCGCGCGCCAACGCGGCCGTGGCGGTTCTCATCGCTCATGATCAGCGCGGCGACCATCTCGGCGTGCTCGCGTTCGGCACCGGCGTGCGCGCCGTCTTCGCAATCGCACGTGATGTCGAACACCGGCCCGACCTCGTTTTGCAAGGCAAGCGCCTTTTTCATCAGCTTTTCGGCGCCGGCATAGTGGTCTACGACGGGCAGAATAGGGAAAGGCTTTTCGCCGGGGAAGAGAACGTCGTTCGGGTGGCGCATGGGAATTTCCGTCGGGATGGTAACGCCGGCATTTTACCGCGACTCGGCACGGCGTTTGATCCTGCCTGCGCCTGAGAAAACGCTTTTCACGCAGAGAGCGCAGAGATCGCAGAGAGCTCGGAGAAAACATTGAGCCCGTAAAAACACGGGGATTTCCTTGTTATCTCTGCGATCTCTGGGCCTCTGCGCACTCTGCGTCGAAGGCGCTTCAAGGCGCCTGATTCGGCCGCGTAGACGAAAAAAAACCGCAGACGCGCTGCGGCTTTTGGTCAGCCGTGCTGTTTAGAGCATGCTCTTGACCGCTTCCGCTTCGTCGGTCAACTCTTTGAGCGTCTTGTTGATTTTTGCCTGGGCGTACTCGTCGATCTCGAGTCCCTTGATGATGGTGCAGGAACCCCCCTTGCATTCGCACGGGAAGCCGAAGACGATACCGGCCGGAATACCATACGAACCGTCGCTCGGCACGCCCATGGTCACCCAGTCGTCCGAGCCAAGAACCCAGTCGCGCATGTGATCGATCGCGGCGTTGGCGGCCGAGGCGGCCGACGACGAACCACGCGCCTCGATGATCGCTGCGCCGCGCTTGCCGACCGTCGGCAGGAACACGTCGTTGTTCCAGACCGGGTCGTTGATCAGCGCCTTGACGCTGTCGCCGTTCGACGTAGAGAAGCGGTAATCGGCGTACATCGTCGGCGAGTGGTTGCCCCACACGACCATCTTCTGCAGGCTGGCAACCGGGCGGCCGGCCTTGGCCGCGGCCATCGACAGGGCACGGTTGTGGTCGAGGCGAATCATGCCGTGATAGTTTGCCGGGTTGGTGCGGCCGACCTTGATTGCCGCCGAACGGGCGATATAAGCGTTGGTGTTGGCTGGGTTGCCGACGACAAGCACCTTGACGTCTTCCTTGGCGTTCTCGGCGATCGATTTGCCCTGCACGGTGAAGATGGCGCCGTTGGCGGTGAGCAGGTCAGCGCGTTCCATGCCGGCGGTGCGCGGACGGGCACCAACCAGCAGGCAGAGGTCGGCGTCCTTGAAAGCGAGGTCGGGAACATCGGTCGCGAACATGCCGGCAAGCAGCGGGAAGGCGCAGTCGTCAAGTTCCATCATGACGCCCTGACAGACTTTCTGGGCCTGCGGCAGGTCGAGCAGTTGCAAGATGACCGGCTGGTCCTTGCCGAGCATATCGCCGGCGGCAATGCGAAAGAGCAGGCTGTAACCGATCTGGCCGGCGGCGCCGGTAACGGCGACGCGAATGGGGGTTTTGGTCATACGGGGCTCCTGTGGATAAAAAAATCTGCGCGGGCCGCGAAGGCCTCAGTCGAGCGAGCGACAAACGTCCCATGATACGGGCGAACCTCGCACAGTGTCAAACGCTTCGCACGAATGGCATATGTCTTATATAACATATGATTAACAAATGGACGCGGCTGCCAAAATGTGCTGAAATCAGCTCATGAACAGACCTCCGCCCGTCGACTCACCGACCTTCAGCCCGCTCTACCGGCAGATCCGGGCGTTGATGACGCGCAGCCTGCAATCGAACGACTGGCGTCCGGGCGACATGATCCCCAGTGAGGGCGAACTTGCGCTGCGCTTCGGCGTGAGCCAGGGGACGGTGCGCAAGGCGATCGACGAAATGGCCGCCGATAATCTTCTCGTGCGTCGACAAGGCAAGGGAACTTTCGTCGCCACGCATAACGACCAGCGTTCGTTTTTCCGTTTCCTGCGCCTGGCCGCCAACGAGGGCGAGTTGCCGGCGCTCGAGAACATTCCGCTCGACTGCTGGCGGGGCAAGGCCGGTGTCGACGTGGCGCGCGTCCTGGCGCTTGAGCCGGGCGCGGCGATCATCATCATCCGGCGTGTCCTGCGCTTTGGCGGCGAGCCAGCGGTTTTCGACGAGATCTACCTTCCCGGAGAGCTGTTTTCCGAGCTGACGCTCGACATTCTCAAGGCCGAACCGATGTCGCTCTACAGCCTGTTCGAGAGCCGCTACGGCGTTTGTCCAGTACGCGCCGACGAGCGCTTGCGCGCTGTTTCAGCCGACCGCGTCAGCGCCGGCATCCTGCAGGTGGCCGAGGGAAGTCCACTGCTCCTCGTCGAGCGCATCACCCGGACCTACGCCGACAAGCCGGTCGAGTGGCGACGAGGGTATTATTCGACTATGAACTTTCACTATCACAATGAATTGGGCAGTGGCCGCTGAACGCAATGTTGCGGCTGTTTCGCGGGCCGCAAATCGGCGCTATTGATTTTGAATTTTTTGCGCCGATGCCGGTCAATGGTTCGGATAACGAGGACGACGTTCATGACGCAAATGCCGGATCGGGTCGCCGAAATGAACCGCTTGCGCTGGCGCTGCACACGCCGTTCGCTGCTTGAGATGGATATCCTGCTTGGTGGTTTTTTCGACACGCATTATTCGGCACTGACGCCCGAACAGGCGGCTGCTTTTAGCGTGCTCGCCGAGATGCAGGATCATGATCTTTGGCCGCTGATTACCGGTCGGCGTGATTGCCCTGATGCGCTACAAGCGCAAGTCATCGCCATGATGCGCAATGTGCGAGTCAAGTAATGAGGGTTCGAACGTGGGAGATATCATCGATCGTGCTGTGAATTTAATACAAAAACCTGAACTGGAGAGCTTAATGACTACCGAACGCAAGGCAGTATTGATTATTGACGGACAGGATCCCATCGAGTTGCCGATTTTGACGCCGGTCCTTGGTAACGACTGTATCGACATTCGCACCCTGGCCGCTAAAACCGGCCTGTTTACTTACGATTCAGGTTTTCTTTCGACCGCTGCCTGCCGCTCGAAAATCACCTTTATCGACGGCGACAAGGGCGAGTTGCTCTACCGCGGTTATCCGATCGAACAACTCGCCGCCAAATGCACCTTCCTCGACGTCGCTTATCTCCTTAAACACGGCGAGCTGCCAAATATTGAAGAAAAGAATACGTTCGAAACGATCATCAAGACGCACACGATGCTCAACGAACAGATGGTCAAGTTCTACCAGGGCTTTCGCCGCGACGCCCACCCGATGGCGGTGATGGTCGGCGTCGTTGGCGCGCTGTCGGCCTTCTATCACGAGGCCGAGGATTTCTCCGACGCCATTCACCGCAACATCAGCTTCAACCGCATCGTCGCCAAGCTGCCGACGATCGTCGCGCTCGCCTACAAATACTCGCTGGGCGAGCCCTTCATGTATCCGCGCAACGACCTCGACTACACGTCGAACTTCATGCACATGATGTTCGGCAATCCGTGCGAGAAGTACGAGCCGAATCCGGTGCTCGTTAATGCGCTCGACACGATTTTCACGCTGCACGCCGATCACGAGCAGAACGCCTCGACGTCGACGGTGCGCCTTGCCGGTTCGTCGGGCGCCAACCCCTACGCTTGCGTTTCGGCCGGCATCGGCTGCCTGTGGGGGCCAGCGCACGGCGGAGCCAACGAAGCGTGTTTGAAAATGCTCGAGGAAATCGGTGATGTTTCGCGTGTTCCGGAATACATCGCTCGCGCCAAGGACAAGAACGATTCGTTCAAGCTGATGGGCTTCGGACACCGGGTGTACAAGAATTTCGATCCGCGCGCCAGACTGATGCGTGGAATTTGCGCCGACGTGCTCAAGGAACAGGGGCTCGAGAACGACCCCCTGTTCAAACTCGCGATGGAGCTCGAAAAGATTGCGCTCGAAGACGATTATTTCATCGAGAAAAAACTGTATCCGAACGTCGATTTCTATTCGGGTATCGTGCAGAAGGCGATCGGCATTCCGACTTCGATGTTCACCTGCATCTTCGCGCTGGCACGCACCGTCGGCTGGATGGCGCAATGGGAAGAGATGATCGCCGATCCGGAGTACAAGATTGGCCGGCCGCGGCAGCTCTATACCGGAGCGCCGACACGCGACGTTCCACCGCTCGACAAGCGCTAAAAGCAACGGCGGCGAAAGCCGCCGTCGTTTTTCCGCCAGCGTCGTGCCCGAGAAACCCTGAGCACAGGTCTAGCCATAATGAACCAGTTATTCGGAAGCTCGCTCCTCTTCGGCGGCAACGCGCCGTTCGTCGAAGAACTCTATGAGAATTATCTTGACAACCCGGCATCAGTCCCCGGTGATTGGCGCGATTACTTCGACAAGCTCGCGCAACTGCCCGGCCCGATCGCCCGCGACATTCCGCACCTGCCGATTGTCCACGCCTTTGCCGAACAGGCGAAGAGCGGCGGTTATTGCGCGACCGCAGGGCGGCCGATCGACGACAAGGAACAGGTCAGCGTCCTGCAGATCATCAGCGCCTACCGCACGCTCGGCGCGCGCTGGGCCAATCTTGACCCGCTCAAGCGGCAGACGCGCCCCGAACTCAACGAACTCGAGCCGAGCTTTTACGGCCTCTCCGACGCCGACATCAACACCCTGTTCAACGCCGGGTCGTTCAAGGGCGTGCCGGAACGGGCGACCTTCGGGCAGATCCTCGACGCGCTCAAGGAGACCTACTGCGCCTCGGTCGGCGTCGAGTACATGTACATCAACAACGTCGCCGAGCGGCGCTGGCTGCAGGCGCGTATCGAACCGATCCGCGCCAAGGGCGCCTATGACGGCGCGCAGAAACTGCGCTTTCTCGAGCGCCTGACGGCGGCCGAAACGCTCGAACGCTATCTGCATACGCGTTACGTCGGCCAGAAGCGCTTCTCACTAGAGGGTGGCGAATCGCTGATCGTTTCGCTCGACGAAGTGGTGCGCGTCGCCGGCGGCGCCGGCGTCGATGACATCGTCGTTGGCATGGCGCACCGCGGCCGGCTCAATGTGCTGGTCAACACGCTGGGCAAGGAACCGGCCATGCTCTTTGATGAGTTCGAGGGCAAGAAGTCGCAGGATCTGCCATCGGGCGACGTTAAATACCACCTGGGATATTCCTCATCGGTGGCGACGCCGGGCGGGCCTTGCCAGTTGTCGCTTGCTTTCAACCCATCGCACCTCGAGATCGTCAATCCGGTGGTCGCCGGTTCGGTCTATTCGCGCCAGCGCCGGCGCGGCGACGACGCGCGCGAAAAGGTCATGCCGGTGCTCATTCACGGCGACGCGGCGGTTGCCGGCCAGGGCGTCAACCAGGAGATGCTCAACTTCGCGCAGACGCGCGGTTTCGGCACCGGCGGGACGGTGCATATCGTGGTCAACAACCAGATTGGTTTCACCACTTCCGACCCGCGCGATACGCGTTCGACGATCTACTGCACCGACGTCTTCAAGATGGCCAACGCGCCGATCTTTCACGTCAATGGCGACGATCCCGAAGCGGTCGCGCTGGTCACACGGCTGGCCGTTGAATTCCGCCAGGAGTTCAAGAAGGACGTCGTCGTCGATATCGTCTGTTACCGCAAACTCGGTCACAACGAGCAGGACGAGCCGATGGTTACGCAGCCGCTGATGTACAAGCGCATCAACGCGCATCCGGGAACGCGCCAGCTTTACGCCGACAAGCTCGTTGCCGAGGGCGTGCTGGCCGCGGCGGGTCCGGACGAAATGATCCAGAGCTACCGCGACCATCTCGACCGCGGCGAGTTGCTCTACAACCCGGTGATCGCCGGCTACACCAACCCGCTGATGATCGACTGGACGCCCTACCTCAACAAGAAATACATCGCCAACTGCGACACGACGGTTCCGGTCAAGGACATCGAACGGCTATCCGAACGCCTGACGGCTATTCCGGAGACCTTCAGCTTGCACAGCCGCGTGCAGAAGATCATCGACGATCGGCGGCTGATGGGGCAGGGCAGCCTGCCCTTCGACTGGGGGATGGCGGAGAATCTCGCCTACGCCTCGCTGCTCGTTTCCGGCTATGGCGTGCGCATAACCGGCCAGGACGTCGGACGCAGCACCTTTTTCCATCGCCACGCGGCGCTGCACGACCAGAAGCGCGAGCACTGGGACGAAGGGACTTACTATCCCCTCGCCAATCTGCAGGAAAAACAGGCGAGCTTTCAGTGCTTCGATTCGGTACTCTCCGAAGAAGCGGTCCTCGCCTTTGAGTACGGCTACGCGACTTCCAACCCTTATGAGCTCGTCGTATGGGAAGCACAGTTCGGCGATTTCGTAAACGGCGCACAAGTCGTCGTCGACCAGTTCATCGCTTCGGGAGAAACCAAATGGGGACGGGCCTGCGGCCTCGTATTGCTGCTGCCGCACGGCTACGAAGGGCAGGGACCTGAGCACTCGTCGGCGCGCATCGAGCGCTTCATGCAGCTCTCCGCAGAGATGAATATGGAAGTCTGCCAGCCGACGACGCCGGCACAGATTTTTCACATGTTGCGGCGCCAGGCGATCCGCAAACAGCGCAAGCCGCTGATCGTGTTTACGCCCAAATCGCTGCTGCGCCACAAGGAAGCCGTTTCGTCGCTGGACGACCTCGCCAAGGGACAGTTCCAACCCATTCTTGGCGAAAGCGAGGAACTCGACGAGAAGAAAGTCAAGCGCGTGATCTTCTGTTCCGGAAAAGTCTATTACGACCTGATCGCGGCGCGCCGCGCGAAGAACATCAAGACCATCGCGATTGCCCGTCTCGAGCAGCTCTACCCCTTCCCGCAAGAGGCGTTTCAGGCTGAACTCGCACGCTATCCGAAGGCCACCGAGATCGTCTGGTGCCAGGAAGAGCCGCGCAATCAGGGCGCCTGGTACTGGATCGCTTCGCGCCAGCACCTCGATCGTTCGTTCAACCGCAAGCAAAGCCTGCTGCTCGTCTCGCGCCCGGCATCGCCGTCACCGGCGGTCGGCTATTACGGCAAGCATAACGCCCAACAACAAGCGCTGATCGAGTCCGCACTCGGCGAAATCGCGCAGTACAAACCCGCTTAATTCGGAGCGCACATGATCATCGACGTCAAAGTACCGCAGTTGTCCGAGTCGGTCGCCGAAGCGACGCTCGTCAGTTGGCACAAGAAGGCTGGCGAAGCCGTATCGCGAGATGAAAACCTGATCGACATCGAGACTGACAAGGTCATCCTCGAACTGCCGGCGCCGGCCGGCGGTGTGCTCAGCGAAATCCTCAAGCACGACGGCGAAACAGTCATTTCCGGTGAAGTGATAGCCCGCGTCGACACCGAGGCGAAGGCGGGCGCAGCGCCGAGTGTGCCGGTCGCCAGGGCCGCGTCGATCGCTGCGCCGGCGCCAGGCAGCACGCCGGCGGGCAAAGCAGCGCCGGCAGCGAACGCGTCGGCCGCGCCGGCGGCCAGCGTCGCGATGCCCGCAGCGCGTAAAATTCTCGACGAGAAAGGCTTGTCGGCGGCCGACGTCTCCGGCAGCGGCCGCGGCGGTCGTGTGACCAAGCAGGACGCGCTCTCGGCGTCGGCCAAAGCGCCCACGCCGGCGGTTAGCCGGCCATCGTCGGCGCCGTCGGCCACAGCGGCGGTCGTCAGCCTCGCCCCCGCGCCCGCCGTCTCGCTCGCGCTTGGCGATCGCCCCGAGCAACGCGTGCCGATGTCGCGCCTGCGCGCCCGCGTCGCCGAGCGGCTCGTTCAGTCGCAAGCGACCAACGCCATCCTCACCACCTTCAACGAAGTGAACATGGCGCCGGTCTTGGCGCTGCGCAAGCAATACCACGAGAAGTTCGAAAAGACGCATGGTGTGCGCCTCGGCTTCATGGGCTTTTTCGTCAAGGCGGCGGTCGCTGCGCTGCAGAAATTCCCGATCGTCAATGCTTCGGTCGACGGCACCGACATCATCTATCACGGCTATATCGACGTTGGTATTGCCGTCGGCAGCCCGCGCGGCCTCGTCGTCCCGATCCTGCGCAACGCCGACCAGTTGAGCATCGCCGAAATCGAGATCAAAATCGCCGAATACGGCGACAAGGCGAAAGACGGCAAGCTGTCAATGGAAGATCTGACCGGCGGCACCTTCTCGATTTCGAACGGCGGCGTTTTCGGTTCGATGTTATCGACGCCGATCATTAACCCGCCGCAGTCGGCGATTCTCGGCATCCACGCGACAAAGGATCGCCCGGTCGTCGAAAACGGCGAGATTGTCATTCGCCCGATCAACTACCTGGCGCTGTCCTACGACCACCGCATCATCGACGGCCGCGAAGCGGTGCTCGCGCTGGTGACGATGAAGGAAGCGCTCGAAGATCCGGCGCGCCTTCTGCTCGGCGTGTAGACCTTTCACCACCGAGACTCAGAGGCACAGAGAAATCTCTCGGTGAATCTCTGTGCCTCTGAGGTTAATGCGGAATTGGGGATTCGAATATGTCAAAACAATTTGATGTGCTGGTCATCGGCGGCGGCCCCGGTGGCTATATTGCGGCGATTCGCGCGGCGCAGCTCGGTTTCTCGGTCGCCTGCTGCGAATCTAACGCCTACGCCGACACCAAGGGCGAGCCGCGGCTCGGCGGTACCTGCCTCAATGTTGGTTGCATACCGTCGAAAGCGCTGCTGCACACGTCGCACCTCTTCGCCGAAGCCAGTCATGGTTTTGCCGCGCAGGGCATTTCGGTCGGCACGCCGACGATCGACGTGGCGACGATGATGAGCCGCAAGAACGCCGTCGTCAGCCAGCTCACCGGCGGCGTCAAGGGACTGTTCAAAAAGAACAAGGTCGCCCTGCTGCCCGGCCATGGCGCATTCGTCGGCAGCAGCGCCAACGGCTGGCAGGTGAAGGTCGGCGAAACGGACGTTGAGGCGGCGCAGGTGATCATCGCCACCGGCGCGAAAGCGCGCCATCTGGCGGGCGTCGCGGTCGACAACAAAATTGTCTGCGACAACGTCGGCGCTCTCGAACTTAACGCCGTTCCGAAGAAGCTGGCGATCATCGGCGCCGGCGTCATCGGCCTCGAGATGGGCAGCGTCTGGCGCCGGCTCGGCGCCGAGGTGACGCTGCTCGAAGCCTTGCCTGATTTTCTGCCGGTCGCCGACGTCGATGTGGCGAGGGAAGCGGCCAGGATCTTCGCCAAGCAGGGACTTTCCATCGAACTCGGCGTGACGATAGGCGAGGTTAGCACGGCGAAAAAAGGCGTCACGATCGCTTACACGACGAAAGACGGCGAAGCGCGCAAGCTCGACGCCGAGCGCCTGATCGTATCGGTCGGCCGCGTCCCGAATACCGATGGCCTCAACGCCGAAGCCGTCGGCCTCAAACTCGACGAGCGCGGCCGCGTCGCCGTCGACGGCCAGTGCCGGACCAATCTGCCGGGCGTGTGGGCGGTTGGCGACGTCGTCTCGGGCCCGATGCTGGCGCACAAGGCGATGGAGGAGGCGGTGATGGTCGCCGAACTGATGGCCGGCCAGTCAGGGCATTGCAACTTCGAGACGATTCCCTGGGTGATTTACACCAGCCCGGAAATCGCCTGGGTCGGCCAGACCGAACAGCAGCTCAAGGCCGACGGCATCGCCTACAAGGTCGGCAAGATCCCGTTTGCCGCCAACGGCCGCGCGCTCGGCATGGGCGAGCCGAGCGGCTTCGTCAAGATGCTCGCCGACGCGGCGAGCGACCGCATTCTCGGTGTGCACATCATCGGCGCCAACGCCTCCGAACTGATCTCCGAGGCCGTCGTCGCGATGGAATTTTCGGCCACCAGCGAAGACCTGGCGCGTATCGTCCACGCCCACCCGACGCTCTCCGAAGTCGTACACGAAGCGGCGCTGGCCTGCGACAAACGCGCGCTGCATTTCTGAAGACAGCCGGGCATTTTCGAAGGTGACGCGGCGTCACGCTGCGTGATGACGGTCAGGAAGCGAATCTTGCGCCACGGATTCCACAGCCGGCGCAAGTCGTTGCGCTCGCCGCCGGGTTACGCCTGGGGATTGGGCAGCGGGCTCATTTGAGCGCGTACAGGACGCTGACGCCACCCGCGTAGACGACGATCGTTGCCAGCGAATCCCAGCCCATGTGCAGCACTGTCCGATTGCGCCGCTCGATCAGGCCGATGAGAAAGAGCGCGGTCAGGAGCAGCGCGAGCAAGGCGGTGAACGCAGCGAGAGGGCCGGCTTCGACGAGCACCGGACCGCCCGGGTGCAGGGCGTCGACGAAAACGATGATCATGACGTTGAAAAGGTTGGTGCCAAAGACGTCCGAGATGGCCATTTCGTAGCGCTTCATGCGCACCGCGGCGATCACCGTGCTGAGCTCGGGCAGCGAGGTCGAAAAGCCAAGGACGACGGCGCCGAAGAAGCCCGTGCCAAGGCCGGTCTGCGTAGCGATCGCTTCGCCGGTGCGCGCCAGCAGAAAGCCGGCCACCAGGATCGCGGCGCCGGCGGCGACAGTTTTCACGATCAGCTGGCGCAGACCCTGGCCGGATTGGCCGGGCTCGGCGGCGGCCTTCGCCGGCTGGCCGCTCGCCGTCCACGCGTCGCTGGCCTGCGACTTGGCGAGCAGCCAGATCGCCGCCGGGCAAGTCGCCAGCATCAGCCAGCACCACAGTCCGACGCCGAAAACCAGACGATCGCCGGTGAGCGACGAAGCGATCACCATGGCCATCAGCACGATTCCGAGCACGCCCTGCAGCAAGACGAGCGGCGAACCCTGCATCGCGGTCAGCGCACCGCGGCCGCTGGCGATGTCGGCGATGGCGAGGATGACGACGTTGATCGCCGCGCTGCCGAGAACGTCGTTGATCGACAAGGTTGGCGCCCCTTGCAGCGTCGCCGTAAGGGCGACGGCAAGTTCGGGCAGCGAAGTGATGCCGCCGAGCAGCAGGATGCCGAGAAACACGCGGCCGATGCCGGTTGCGCTGGCGATTGCGTCGGCGTAGCGAGCAAGCCGGGTGCCGGCAAACCAGACGAGCGCGGCAGCGACGGTAAAGATCGTACTGTTGGCCAGCAGCGGCAGGTGGTCGGGCATTGTGCTTACTGAGCGGACAGCTGTGAGCTCAGCGCATGCCCGGTTGCGCCGGCGCCAGCCGCCACACCGTGTTGCCGACGTCGTCGGCGACGAGCAACGCGCCGCGCTGGTCGATGGCGACGCCGACCGGCCGTCCCTGCGCCTTGCCGTCACCGTCCACGAAGCCGGTCAGGACGTCGATCGGCTGGCCGGCCGGCATGCCTTTGGCAAAGGGCACGAATATCACCTTGTAGCCGCTCGCTGGTCGCCGGTTCCACGAGCCGTGCTGGCCGATGAACGCGCCGTCGCCAAATGGCGCCGGTAGCGCGCTGCCGGTGCTGAAGGCGAGGCCGAGGGGAGCGCCGTGCGGTACCAGCGCGTAATCAGGTTTGATCGCCGCGGCGACGAGGTCCGGCCGTTGCGGGCTGACCCGCTCGTCGACGTGCTGCCCGAAGTAGCTGTAGGGCCAGCCGTAGAAACCACCGTCTCTGACCGAGGTCAGATAATCGGGAACAAGATCGCTGCCCAGTTCGTCGCGTTCGTTGACCACCGTCCACAGCTTGCCGCTTTCCGGTTCCCAGTCGAGCCCGTTGGGGTTGCGCAGGCCGCTGGCGAAGACGCGGTGCTCACCCGTCCTGGCGTCGACTTCCCAGATCGCCGCGCGCCCCTCTTCTGCGCCGATGCCATGCTCGGCGACGTTGCTGTTCGAGCCGATCGTCACGTAAAGCTTGTCCCCGGGGCCGACGATCAGGTTCTTCGTCCAATGATGGTTGCGCGCGCCGGCCGGCAGGTCGACGACCTTGACGCCCGCCGCGCTGATCCGCGTTTCGCCCGCGCGGTAGGGGAAGCGCACGATTGCGTCGGTGTTGGCGATGTACAGATCGCTACCGAGCAAGGCCATGCCGAACGGCGAGTTCAGCCCGTCGAGGAAGGTTGACCGCGTCTCGGCGATCCCGTCATGGTCGGTGTCGCGCAGCAGCGTGATGCGGTTGGCGCTCGGCACGCCGGCGCCGGCCCTCTTCATCACCTGCTTCATCACCCAGCCTTTGATTCCCGTGTTGCCCTCGGGTCGCTCGGGGGCGTTGGATTCGGCGACCAGGACGTCGTTGTTCGGCAGCACGTAGACCCAGCGCGGATGATCGAGGCCGCTGGCGAAGGCGTCGACGCGGATCCCGGCCGCCGCGACAGGTTTGGCGTCGGCCGGCCAACCGACTGCCGGCGCGATGTTCACCGTCGGAATCAGCGTTGTGCGCGCCGGCGGCAGAACCGGATTGGCGCCGACGCTTGCTGACTCGGGCACCCGCGCCATTTCGCTGCAGGCGCCGACGACGAGCACGGTCGCTAAGAGGATCTTGCGGCAGGTTTTCATCATTTCTCGGTCAAAGCCAAAGCTCTCGACCAGCAATTACCGCGCCTCCTCGCCGATCGGCTGATCGGCGGACCCGGCAAACGTGTATCATTTGGCCTTCGTCTGCCCGATCACTCGCGCCGATCGCCCAAACCTCCCGGAGTAAGGATGCACGCGCCCGTTCCCCGCTTGGAATTGCTCAACGTAACCAAGCGCTATCCGGGTGTCGTCGCCTGTTCGGAGGTCAATCTGACGGTCATGCCCGGCGAGATTCACGCCGTCCTCGGCGAGAACGGCGCCGGCAAGAGTACGCTGATGAAGGTCATCTACGGCGCGGCGCACGCCGAGAGCGGAACGATCCGCCTGAACGGCAACGAGGTGCGCATCCACAGTCCGGCGCAGGCACGCCGGCTCGGCATCGGTATGGTCTTCCAGCACTTCTCGTTGTTCGAAACGCTGACCATCGCCGAGAATATTTCGTTAGTGCTCGACGAGCCTTTCGACCTTGCCGCGCTCGACATCCGCGTCAAAGCCGTTTCCCAACGCTACGGCCTGCCGCTCGACCCGCGGCGCATGGTCCATAGCCTGTCGGTCGGCGAGCGCCAGCGCGTCGAGATCGTGCGCTGCCTGCTGCAAAGTCCGAAGCTGCTGATCCTTGACGAACCGACCTCGGTACTCACGCCGCAGGCCGTGCAAAAACTTTTCGAGACGCTGCGCCTGCTTGCGGGCGAAGGCGTCTCGATCCTCTACATCAGCCACAAGCTGCATGAAATCAAGTCGCTGTGTGACCGCGCGACGATCATCCGCCACGGCAAGGTGACGGCGACGGCGATCCCGAGCCAGGAGACACCGGCCAGCCTCGCGCGCATGATGATCGGCCGCGAACTGCCGGTTTGCCGGGCGCCGGTCTATACCGGCGAGAGCCGGCCGGTGCTCAGCGTGCACGGGCTTAGCGTCGCTTCCGACCAGGTCTTTGGTACCGACCTCAAGAACATCTCGCTGTGCGTCAATAGCGGCGAAATTCTCGGCATCGCCGGCATCTCGGGCAACGGCCAGGCCGAGCTGATGGCTGCGCTGTCCGGCGAAACGACCGTCGATAAAGTGTCGATCGTGCTCGACGGCAAGCGCGTCGGCCACCTCAACGCCGGGCAACGGCGCGCTCGCGGCCTCGTCTTTGTTCCCGAAGAGCGGCTCGGCCGCGGCGCCGTACCGGCTTTCTCGTTAAGCCACAACGCGCTGCTCACGGCGCATCGTAAAGGGATGAAGTACTGGGGGCTGGTGCGCTACAGCAAGGCGCGCGAGTTCGCCGACAAATGTGTCGCCCGCTTCGACGTGCGCTGCGGCGGCTCGGGCGCCGATGCGCGTTCGCTGTCAGGCGGCAACCTGCAAAAATTCATCGTCGGCCGTGAGATCATGCTCAAACCCAAGGTGATGATCATCGCCCAGCCGACCTGGGGCGTCGACGTCGGCGCCTCGGCGGTCCTGCGCCAGGCGCTGCTCGACCTCTCGCGCAACGGCGTGGCGATCGTCGTGATTTCCGAGGAGCTCGAGGAACTCTTCGAGATCAGCGACCGCATCGCCGTGCTCGCCGAGGGCCGGCTGTCGGTTGCCGAGCCCAAGGAACAGAGCAGCGCCGAATCGGTCGGCATGAAGATGTCAGGCCTCTTCGACGAAAGCCAGGCGGTCAGCACGGAGGCTGCCGATGCACTTGCTTGAACCGCGCCCGCGCCCGTCGCGCCTGATGCGCTGGACGGCGCCGCTGATCGCCATCGTGGCGACGCTGCTCGCCGGATCCTTGCTCTTCTGGTCACTCGACAAATCGCCGCTGGCCTCGTTTCAGGTGTTCTTTATCGAGCCGCTGACGAGTCGCTACGGCTGGAGCGAATTGCTCGTCAAGGCCTGCCCGCTGATCCTCATCGCGCAGGGTCTGGCGATTGGCTTCAAGGCGCGCATCTACAACATCGGCGCCGAAGGACAATTGATCGCCGGCGCGCTGGCCGGCGGCGGCGTCGCGATCTATATGGAGGGTAGCGACTCGGCGTGGGTTCTCCCGGCGATGGTTCTCGCCGGCGCCATCGGCGGCGCGCTGTGGGGCGCCTTGCCGGCGTGGTTGCGCACTCATTTCAACGCTCAGGAAACGCTGACCACGCTGATGCTCAGTTACATCGCAGGCTTCATGCTCTCGTACATGGTCAGCGGGCCGTGGCGCGACCCCGAGGGCATGAACTTCCCGCAATCGATCATGTTCAGCGACAACGCGCTCTTTCCGCTGCTCTTTGAAGGCCTGCGCGTGAACAGCTCGGTTTTCATCACCGCTTTTGCCGTCCTCGCTTTCTGGCTGTTCAACGCCCGCAGCTTCATGCACTTCCAGCTCGAAGTCGGCGGCCACGCGCCGGCCGCGTCGCGTTACGCCGGTTTTTCGTCCAAGCAGACCGTGTGGTTTTCGCTCGTCATGTCGGGGATGACCGCCGGCCTCGCCGGCGTCGGCGAGGTCGCCGGACCGGTCGGCCAGCTTAACCTCAACATCTCGCCGGGTTACGGTTTCGCGGCGATTATCGTCGCCTATCTTGGCCGCCTGCACGCGCTTGGCATCGTCCTCGCCGGCTTTTTGATGGCGCTGATTTATCTCGGCGGCGAAGCGGCGCAGGTCAGCCTGCAAATGCCGTTTGCGATCACCGGAATCTTCCAGGGCATGCTGCTTTTCTTCCTGCTCGGCTCCGACGTGTTCATCGACAACCGCCTGCGCCGTTCGGCGTGATGCCAGCAAGGACCTGCCCGTGCTCGACATCCTGATCCCGATCCTCGCCGGCGCGCTCGCCGCGGCGACGCCACTCATTTTTGCCGGACTTGGCGAACTCGTCGCCGAACGCACCGGCGTCATCAACCTTGGCGTCGAGGGCATGATGCTGGTCGGTGCCGTCGCCAGCTTCGCGGCGGCCGCCGAATCGGGCTACGGCGCCGCCGCCGGCCTGCCGGCCGGGGCGCTGGCCGGCGCCGCGACGGCGATGATCTTCGCCTTCTTCGCGCTTTCGCTGGCCGCCAACCAGGCCGCCTGCGGCCTCGCGCTGACGATTTTCGGCGTCGGCCTGTCGGCCTTCATCGGCCAGCACTACGTGAGCTACAGCCTGCCCGGATTAAAGCCGATCGCCATTCCTTTTCTGTCCGACATCCCGCTCGTCGGGCCAGTGCTTTTTCAGCAGGATGCGGTCGTCTATCTTGCCCTGCTGACCTTCGCCGCGGTCGCCTGGACGCTGAGCAAGACGCGTCTCGGTCTACTCCTCAAGGCGGTCGGTGAATCGCCCGAAGCAGCGCATGCCATCGGCTACCCGGTGATCGCCATCCGTTACGGTGCGGTGGCTTTCGGCGGGGCGCTGGCCGGCGTCGCCGGCGCTTACCTGTCGACGGTCTACACGCCGCTGTGGGTGCAGAACATGAGCGCCGGACGCGGCTGGATCGCCGTCGCGCTGGTCGTTTTCGCCACCTGGAAACCAGCGCGGCTGCTGCTCGGCGCCTATCTCTTCGGCGCCGTGACGATTTTGCAGTTTCACGCGCAAGGCCTCGGCATCATGGTGCCGATCCAGTTTCTTGCCGCGCTGCCCTACATCGCGACGATCGTCGTCCTGGTCGTCATCTCGCGTGACCGCAGGGTTCTCCAGAACAACCTCCCGGCATCGCTCGGCAAGCCTTTCCTGCCCTGGCCGTCGTGAGCGCGCCGGAGCGGCTCAGCGAACCTTCTTGATCGGCGGAACGAACTTGTAGTCGATGTCCCAGGGAAAATAAATCCACTTGTCCTGCGAGAACTCCTTGACGCACAAATCGACGATATCGCGCCCCATGGGCTTGGCGTAGAGCGTCGCAAAATACGCCTTGGGCAGCGCCTTGCGAATGACGCGCGCGGTGTTGCCGGTGTCGACGAGGTCGTCGATCAGCAGATAGCCTTCGCCGTCGTGGTCGATGCCCTTGAGAATCTTCACTTCCGAGCGCGTGTTCTGTGCCCCCGATTCGACCGACTCTTCGTAGCTCGACGCGCAAATCGTGTCGAGCAGGCGAATCTCGAGTTCGCGTGCAACGAGTGCCGCCGGAATCATCCCGCCGCGCGCAATCGCAATGATCCCCTTGAACGGTCCCTTCTCCATCAGTTCGTGGCAGAGCAGCCGCGTGTCGCGGTGCAGTTCGGGCCAGGAGATCACGATATCGTCCCGGTAGGGGCTGGTCAGGGAAGATTGCATGGTGCAGCCTCGATGAAATGGGAAGGGGTGCATTATAGTCGCAGCCCGGCTGCCGCGGCAGGCCGTTACATCAATGCTCGCGCCGCCTCGGCGCGGCCGTGCCGGCGAAAGCGCCGCGGCGCTTTGCCGCTGGCAAGGCAATGGGTGTAGTATGTTAAAAAATACCAAAGGGATACCTGTTGTGGGTGACAACTATGCTGCATTGATGCACCGCGCGGCGATTCACCGTCGCCTGGAGACGGATCCGGTACGCGCCGAATGGTGGGCCGGCTACGTGCGCGGACTGCGCCGGGTGCATCATGGCGAACGCTACGGCAGCGAGTCGGAACACGATGAGCGGGTGTTGGCCGCAAACGCCAGAGACCCCATGCGCGCGGCCATGGGGCGCGGCTACTGTGCGGGGCTGGCCTTGATGCCGGACGAACCGGAGTACGCAGCGCAGCTGCCCGGCAAGGCGGCGCGCCACCCAGCCGGGCCTCGCCCGTGTCGCAGCCGGCCGAGCGCCGGCCCAGGGCCGATCGACCGAGCGCCGGCCGCCGCCTAACGCTTGCCGTCGGCGGTTTCGCCCTCGCTCTTGCCGCCAAGGCCTATTTTCTGGGAGAGCGGAGCATCAGTCATTGTCTTCGCCTGGTGTTGGTGCGGCGCCCGCAGGCGTGTGCGCGTAGTGCAGATAGAGCTGCTCGATCCTCGCCCGCGCCCACGGCGTCCGGCGCAGGAATTTCAGGCTCGACTTGACGCTCGGCTCGTGCGTGAAGCAGCGCAGCGGGACGTGCAGCGCCATGGCCTCCCAGCCGATGCGATCAACCAGTTCGCGGACGATCATCTCAAGGGTCAGGCCGTCGAGAAGCATGGCATTGGCTCGTTTCATCGTCCCATCTTACAGGCCGCGCCGCTTATCTTGAAGTCCCGAACGTTGGCTTGCAGGATCGTCCATGAAAACTCGTTCACGATCATGACGTTATGACGTAAGGTTGTAGAATTCATCGCGGTCGTGTCTGCTGTGGCGATTCGGGTATGCGCGATGACAGAGGCGGGAAAAAGGGGGCAGGGGGCCGATCGAGTGCTTTGCCGACTTCTAAATGATCGTTGCTTGTGAGAACCAAGATTCGAAGAATTTGAAAAGACACTGACCCAGACCCTTTAGTGGTTGAATTTTATATCCTCAAGGCGTTCCAAGCTGCTTGGCCGCTCCATAGCGCCTGACCTCATTGCACTCTTTTGTCACGATTCAGCGAATGCGATCCCCGGTGTTCAAACCCCATATTGCTGTACGGATTAATGCGGCTGAATGCGCGCATCAGCGTGATGGGCGGAGAACAGGCAACGAAGTTTGGCGCGTTGCGGATGTGCGTCGGGTGCTGCGTGCGGTCATGCTGATGGCTTGGCTCGTACCGACGGTCGGCGGCGCACAAGTACCCGTTGCGCCACCCGGTGACTCATCACCTATGGCCGTCCATCGCCGGCTGCAGATCGAGTTCCAGAAGGCGCTCGCCGCCGGGCCTGTCGCGGCGAGCGCGTTTGCTGCCCAACGCGTCAAAGAGACGGCGATGGCCGGCCGTGACGACCTCGCTCGCGCCGATGCCCTGGAGCTCATGGCGCAGGCCCATCTCGCCGCGCAGCGCTACAGAGAGGCGCTGCCGCTGGCCACCGAGGTCGTTCGCATCCGCCGCCTGGCGATACCGCTCGATCACGAGCTGCTCGCGCTCGCGCTTGGCCTGAACGCGACGCTGCTCTTTGCCGCCGACCGAAGCGATGAGTCTGACGCACAGTTGCGCGAGTCGCTCGACGAATACCGCCGGGCCTTCAACCCGCCTGACGTTCGCCTGGCGCAGAAGCTCGAAGGTCAGGCCGAGTTCGTGCAGGGGGGATTCGCCCGCACGCCATGGGTGATCGAGTTGCTGCGCGAGGCCGTAGCAATTCGCGAAGGCGATGCCGATAGTTCACGCGGCAAGCTTGCTCAGACGCTGGTCGAACTCTCGATCCACGAGATGAACGCCAGCGAGTACACCGCCTGCGAAGCCGATCTCGCGCGCGCCACGAGCGTGCTAAAGGCCGGTCTGGCGACGCACGGCGACGACGAGGAATGGAAGGCATTGCTGGTGCAGGCGCTGGTTCTGCGCAGCGGCCTCGCCAGCAAACTCGGGAATTCCGGCGATGCACTGCGCCTGTCGCACGAGGCCGAAGCGATTTCGTTTCCGGATCGGGCCACCCGCGTCGAAATGGAGTTGATTATCCTTGCAGCGCGGGGCACGCAGCTCGATCTGGCTGGCGACATCGATGGCGCGATCGCTAAGGAACTGCAGATCCTACAGACGATTGCCGGCAATGCCGACCTGTTCGCAAGTGGCCGACTCAACCCCTTGGTGCAAGGCGACTCGCTGCTCGCGCTGGGCAAGCTCTACCTCCAGAAGGACGATCTAGCGGCGGCGCGAGTAGCGCTGGACGAGGCGCAGCGTTGGCTCGGCGACACTGAGGCCTTGCTCTTTGCCTTCGCCGAGCACGAGCGAAGGAACGGTGAGGAAGGCCGGGCACTGGCGCACTACCGCGCGGCGCTCAAGCTGCGCAAGGAAAGCGCCAGTGAAGTGACGGTGCTTTTCGGCACTAACCGCGTGCAGTTGCCAGGGAGAGAGGCGGGACGATTCGGGGGCGACGCGAGCGGCGCGGTGCGTGTAGGCAGCGCCCAGGTGCTGGTGCCAGGAGCCCAGTTCTCCAGGACGGGGTGGCTCAAACCTGCGATCGAGCCGCCGCTGCCCGTCGGACGGGCGACGAACGCGGCGCAGTTGTTGATCCGTGCTAAAAGGGTTCTCGACGAGCCTGCCTTTGGCGCCCGCGCGGGAACCCTGATGAAGGCGGCGCGCCTCAATCCGCAGGCCGCGCTCGTCTTTGTGCATGGCTTCAACGTCACCTTCGACCAGGCGCTACAGCGCGGTGCGCAGTTGGCGCGCGATCTCAACTTCGACGGTCCGCTGTTCGTCTTCTCGTGGCCTTCGAAGGGATCGATGCTGCGCTACGGCAGCGACCGCTCGAGTGCCGACGCGGCAGTGAACCCGCTCGTTGCCTTCCTCGGCCAGGTCGTCGCGGCGACGGGTGCAAAGCAGGTTCATATCGTCGCGCACAGCATGGGCAACCGGGTGCTGCTGCCGAGCCTGGTAAAGATTGCGCGCGCCGCGCAAAGCCCGGTTCGCGCCGCGCTCGGCGAGGTCATCCTCGCGGCGCCAGCGGTTCCGGAGAACGATTTCAATGCCTGGCTCGACGATATCGTCGCCCACGGCGGGAGCCGCATCACGCTGTACGCGTCGAGCGTCGACCGGGCGATGCAGGTTGGTTGGTTTCGCGAGTGGGGCACGACGCTGGCCGGCTACTCGGGCAAGGGCGTGCCGCTCGTGCACGCGGGTATGCAGAGCATTGACATTACGAAGGCAGCCAGCGGCGACGTTACCGATCTGAACCACGACGTATTCGCGTCGAATCCGGTCATGTCGGAAGACATTCGCCAAATCCTGCAGGGTGGCTCGCGGCGTCCGCCCGAGCTGCGCTTGCCGACGCTGCTGTCACGCAAGGGCGGCGCCGCGTCGCTCCCTTACTGGTTCTACGAGCTGCACGCGGGGCCTCGCCGCTGACACTGCGGTATCGGTTGTCGTTTGTTCGCTCTAAATGATCCGTTGTGCGCGACGAACTGATTGCGCCAAGGGTTTATATTCCATAGTGATAGGCGCACGCTCTTTTTCAGGCCCGATTTGACGCCTGGGTTGTGCGTAAAGCTGCGCACCGGGACATGGAGCGCCATGGCCTCCCAGACGATGCGCTCGGCAAAGTTAGCAGACCATGGCGTCGAGGGTCAGGCCGTCGAGAAGTATGGCATTGGCTCGTTTCATCGCGCCATCTTACAGGCCGCGTCGCCTGTCCTTAAGTCCCGAACGTTGACTTGCAAAACGGCGCCAATCTGGCATGGTGACGGGCAATTTGCCGAGAATCTGGCGTGGTGTCGTGATTGCCGCGTTCGGATGGCGGTCTTAGCGAGCGGTGCGCCGTTTATGGAGGCTCGAAGATGGGGCAGCAGCAGGGGGACAAACCGGAGTGCGAGCCGGCGGGCGAGCCAGCGCGGGAAATCCTGTTCGAGCGTCACGCCCGGGACGGCGTGAGCTGGGCTGAAATCACGCTCAATCGTCCCGACAAGGGCAACGCCCTGACGCTGCCGATGCTGGCGCGGCTCGGAGAGATAGCCGATGAACTGCGCGGTGACCGGCAGACGCGCGCCGTCGTGCTGCGCGCTGAAGGCCGTTTTTTCTGCACCGGCGGTGACATCGACGCCTGGAGCAAACTCTCACCGCTCGATATGGGGCGTGACTGGATCCTGCGCGGGATCGACGTTTTCGAACGCATCGCCAGTCTGCCGCAACCGGTCATCGCGGCGATCAGCGGGCACGCGCTGGGCGGCGGGCTTGAACTGG
>JBBRXI010000007.1:0-23548 GCA_038248575.1 Burkholderiales bacterium
CGCACTGAAATTCTCGGCGGCGGAATGTTCGGCAAAGTGCCGACTGAGCTGCATCGCTGCGTTCGAATACGAATTCTCCGCGAGCAGCGAACGTACAGCTTTTACAAGATCCTGTGCGCGGAAGCGATCAGACCGCAAAGTTATTCCGGCGCCGGCGCGAGACATCGCTTCCATGGCAAAAAACTGGTCCATGTTACTGGCGATGCCGATCACCGGAACGCCCGCGGCAAGACCTTGCTGGCTGGTCGCACTGCCGCCGTTGCAAATGACCAGTCGGGCGCGCTTTGCGGCCTCAAGTCCGGGCAGGTAGCTGGCGACATAAACGTTTTCAGGCAAATCCTTCGGCGTATCGCCGCCCGCCGTCGCAGCAATGACCGTGACATCGAGCGAAGCGAGGCTACGCAGTATCTCGGGCAGCAATGCCGCGTGACCCGAGCTCCCCATCGTTACGTAAACTATCGGTCGGTCAGCGCGAAGAGTTTCCCACCAGTCTGGCAGAGAAAGCGGCGGCGACCAGATGAGCGGGCCGATATACTCATGGTGAGCGGGAAATATGACGTCGGGGAAAAGCTCAGGCAAGTCTGCGTAAAGCACATGGTCGGCGTCGGTATAGACGCGGCGCAAATTGCTGCCCAAGGAAGGCAATCCGTACTTGCGCCGGGTTTGGTTCATTGGCCGGCAGTGAAGCGCAAAAATCAGGGGACGCAGGGATCGAAACACGGCCTCCGCAATCGGCAGAGGCAGAACGCGCGTTAGCGGCAGACTCGGCAGGGGATAGCGTGACAGTGGCCAATACGGACTCCAGTAACAATTGGCGATTGCCATGTAGGGAACTCCGGCCAGGCGCGCGCTGATCGAGAGCGAGAGTCGAAAATCGCCGATCACCGCGTCGGGCTTCACGCTTTCGAGAAGCTTCAGATCGTCGTCCACGTAGGCGCTGAGCACCGTTTCGTCGAAGAGCGGCTTGCCTTGTGCCAGAGCCTCGGTAAAGTGGGCGGCGCCCCGCGAAGGCAAGGGAAAGGTGCTGCCCGAAAAATCGGACAGCAGCGTGTGACGGCTCGGATCACACGCGAAACTGACGTCGAAGGATCGGCGATCGAGCATGGCGGCGAGAACCAGCGGACGAGCGATGTGCGCCAACGTTGCGTTCTCTCCGACGAAAAGAATTTTTTTCTTCACTATCGTTTGCACCATTCCCCTTCCTCCATGACGAGCCGCGAACCCAGCCGGTAGCCTGTTGTGCGCCGCGTAAGCGGGCGTTACCCCGAGCCACGCGCCGAAGACGCCGACCCGAATGCTTTCGGCAACAATAGAATCCAAAACCCTTCATCCGGACTGCCACAACCTATGCCAGGCTCCAGAAAGTTATCCGTGCCCATTGCACGCTTGGCGAGAAGAAAGACGAAGCACTCCACGAGCAAGCGGCCCCGGATTCAACCGTGTCGGCAGCTAACGCGCGTGCCCGCAACTCGGAGCGACGCCGTCCCAGCCGGAGAGGTCCGGGCGTTGCATGGTCGTGCGCACGATCCCCGTCGTCGCGTCGAACAGAACGTCAAAGAAAGCCGTCTGGTTCCAGCTGTCGCAGATGCGCCATTCCCAGACGAGCTCGTTGCGCGCCGGGAAAAACGCCGTCCAGTGCGGCGTCGGTGGTCCGAGCAGGCGCAAAACCGCCGCCTGGTCGCTGACACCGGGAACAATACGGGCAAAGGTCTCGTTGGTGAGGACGCCGGTGATGCGCTCGAGCCGCCCGTCAGGCGCGATGAAAGCCATGAACGTCTGTGTCGCGGCCGGGCCGCGCGGATACGCCAATTGCTGGCGGCCGTCGGCGTCCTGCCAACTCATTGCCGGCTCGCCCATGGTCGCCACCACGTCGGGCAACGTTGCCACGCCCGGCTTGAGATTGTAGCCGCTGAAGCTCGCGCACGCCGAGAGCAGCGCGGCGCCGACGAACACAATGCCGCGGGCAAGCCCACGCAAACTGGCGATCATGTCTCCTCCTCGAACACTATCCGGGCGATCAGTCGGGTGCGGCAATTCCTTCAAGCAGCTTCTTGAGTTCGCCGCTCTGGACCATCTCGCGCATGATATCGCAGCCGCCGACGAGTTCGCCACGCACATAGAGCTGAGGGACCGTCGGCCAGTTGCCGTATTGCTTGATCCCGTCACGGATCGCTTGATCCTCAAGCACATCGACACTGAAGAAAAGCGGCACGTTGCACTGCTGCAGGATCTGCACGGCGGTCGCCGAAAACCCGCACATCGGCGCTTTCGGCGAACCCTTCATGTAGAGCACGACCGGGTTGCCGGTGACCTGTTCCTTGATCAGTTGCTGCACGTCCATGGGAAACCCCTATAAAAGTTGAGTAAAAAAATCGGAAATCAGACTAGCGGCCGAGCCGTCCATGGTCAAGGCAAGCAGCCGCCGCTCACCCGTTCGATGGCCGCTCCGTCGCGCCACGAGGCGGTTTGCAAAAACCCCGCACGCTGCAGTAGTTGGCGAGTTTCGACCGCCTGATTGTAACCGTGTTCAATGAGCAGCCAGCCGCCCGGTGCGAGGTGCGCCGGCGCGCCGCTGACGATGGCGCGAATGCAGCCAAGGCCGTCGCCGCCGACGAGCCCGTCGGAGAGCGCGAGTGCCGGCTCGAAGGGCAAGCCGTCGCGCGCCAGATGCGGGTCGCCGGCGGCGACGTAAGGCGGGTTGGCGACGATGAGATCGAAGCGCTCGCCGGTCAGCGGCCCATACCAGCTCCCGTGCACAAAGCGGATCGCCGCGGCGTGTTGGGCGGCGTTTGCGGCGGCAACGAGCAGCGCGGCGGCCGACACATCGACGGCGGTGATCGCCGCCGCCGGCAGGCGCTTGGCGAGCACGATGGCGACGATACCCGAGCCGGTGCCAAGTTCGACGATACGCGGCGCGGCGAGCCGCCGCGCATGCACCAGCGCCTGATCGACGAGCACCTCGGTATCGGCGCGCGGAATGAGCACGGCCGGCGAAACGGCAAATTCGAGTCCGCAGAACCAGGCCTTGCCGAGCAGGTAGGCGAGCGGCTCACCGGCGACGCGGCGCGCCAGCAAGGCCTCGAAATGCTCGGCTTGCGCCGGCGACAGTGGGCGTTCGGGAGCGGCGATCAGGTCGGCGTGCCGGCACAGTGCGACGTGTTCGAGCAGATGGCGTGCATCGAGCCGGCCGATCAGCCGGCTGGCGCGCCGCCACAGATCGCCGATTTCTTCGCTCACTCGGCGAGCGTCGCGAGCTGCTCGGCCTGGTGCTCGCTGGCCAGCGCGTCCACCAGTTCGTCGAGATCGCCGTCCATGATCGCGTCGATCTTGTAGAGCGTCAGGTTGATGCGGTGGTCGGTCACCCGGCCCTGCGGGAAGTTGTAGGTGCGGATGCGCTCGGAACGGTCGCCGCTGCCGACCAGGCTTTTGCGCGCCGAAGCAATTTTTGCGTTCTGCTCGCGCTGCTGCGCGTCGCGGATGCGCGCGACGAGGACCGACATCGCCTGCGCCTTGTTCTTGTGCTGCGAACGGCCGTCCTGGCATTCGACGACGATGCCGGTCGGCAGGTGCACGATGCGCACCGCCGAATCGGTCTTGTTGATGTGCTGGCCGCCGGCGCCCGAAGCGCGGAAGGTGTCGATGCGGATTTCGGCCGGGTTGATGTGCACGTCGGCGAGTTCGTCGGCCTCAGGCATCACGGCGACGGTACACGCCGAGGTGTGGATGCGTCCCTGCGCTTCGGTCTCGGGGACGCGCTGCACACGGTGCGCGCCGGATTCGAATTTGAGCCGGGCATAGACGCCGTTACCAACGACGCGAGCAATGACTTCGCGATAACCGCCGATTTCCGATTCGCTCGCCGAGACCACCTCGACCTGCCAGCGCTGCCGTTCGGCAAAGCGCGTATACATACGGAACAGGCTGCCGGCAAAAAGCGCCGACTCGTCACCGCCGGTGCCGGCGCGGATTTCGAGAAAAACGTTGCGCTCGTCGTCATCGTCCCTGGGCAGAAGCTTTTTCTGCAACTCGTTCTCGATCTGCGGCAGACGCTCCCGGGCGGCCAGCATCTCGGCTTCGGCAAACTCCTTCATCTCCGGGTCGGCCATCATCTCGAGCGCCGACTGGCGGTCGGCCTCGGTGCGACACCAGCTGCGATAGAGCGCGACGATCGGGCCGAGCTCGGCGTGTTCGCGCGAGAGCTTGCGGTACTGATCCATATCGCGCGTCGCCTCGCCGCTCGCCAGGATGCGATCGAGCTCGTCGAGCCGGCCGACGAGGTTTTCGAGTTTGTCGCGGATGCTTTGTTTCATCGCTGATCAGTCAATGACGGTTGTCTACTATTTGTGCAGATGAAAAAGCCGCGCGACGAGCGCTTGCAACTCGCCGCGGTCGCTGTCGGCCTGGTTGAGTTCGCAGGTCGGCGCGTGCAGAAACTTGTTGGTCAGCCGGTGCGAAAGTTGCTCGAGGACTCTGGCCGGATCGTTGCCCTTGGCGAGAAGCTTCAGCGCGTGTTCCATCTCGTGGCGCCGGGCGCGTTCGGCCGAATCGCGCAGCGAGCGAATGACCGGGACCGTTTCGCGCGTCTGCAGCCAAAGCAGGAAAGTGTCGACGTGCGCGGCGATGATCGCCTCGGCGTCTTCGACCGCCGACTGCCGCGACTCGACTCCCGACTCGACGATTTGCGCCAGGTCATCGACGGTATAAAGAAAAACGTCGTCGAGTTTGCCGACTTCGACTTCATCGTCGCGCGGAACGGCAAGGTCGACCATGAACATCGGCCGGTGGCGGCGGGCGCGCACGGCGCGCTCGACCAGGCCCAGGCCGATGATCGGCAATTGACTGGCGGTGCACGAGACAATGATGTCGAATTCGGCGAGCCGCTCGCCAATGTCTTCGAGGCGGATCGCGCTCGCCGCGAAGCGGTCAGCCAGTGCGCGGCCACGATCGATCGAGCGGTTGGCAATGACGATCTCCTTCGGCTGGTGCGCGGCAAAGTGCGTCGCGCAGAGCGCGATCATCTCGCCGGCGCCGATGAAGAGCACGCGCTGATCGGCGATATTCTCGAAAATGCGCTCGGCAAGCCGCACCGCCGCCGCCGCCATGGAAACGATATTGGCGCCGATCGCAGTCGTCGAGCGGACGTCCTTGGCCGCCGAAAAACCATGCTGAAAGAGCTTGTCGAGCGTCGTTCCGAGCGTTCCGACCTCGCGCGCGATGCGCACCGATTCCTTCATCTGGCCGAGCACCTGCGGTTCGCCGAGAACCATCGAATCAAGGCCGCTGGCAACACGAAAGGCGTGGCCGACCGCCTGGCGCTCGGGGTAAGTGTAGAGGTAGGGTTCGACAGCGTGCAGCGGCAGGCGACGATAGTCGGCGAGCCAGGCGCCGACGGCCTGCGGCGCGGCGGCCTCGACGTAGAGCTCGGTGCGATTGCAGGTCGACAGGATCGCCGCTTCGTGGACGCAGCCGGCACCGGCCAGATCGACAAGCGCCCGGCGCAACTCCTCGGCATGGAAGGCGAGTTGCTCGCGAACCGCGAGCGGCGCCGTGCGGTGATTGAGGCCGAGTGTGAAAAGCGCCATGGAGTCTGCGGTAGTTTCGGGATTTTCCCGCCAGCCCGGCAAGGCTGAGCGATGCGCCGATTATAGCATCCACCCGGCAGCGGCCCGGCGGCCGTCCCGGCGGGCAGGCGACGCGAGAAGCGCGCAGCGGCCGTGTCGGGCCGGCGAGAAAATCTGTCGGCGTCGGGCTATTGCGGCGAACCAGCGCTTGCTTTGACGTGCTCACGCAACCAGGCGACAAAGAGCGCGACTTCAACGCGCTGGGCGTGGCGCTCTGGGTAGACGACGAAGTGCACGCACACCGGCAGGGACCACGCCGGGGAAAAAACCGGGCGCAGCCGGCCGCTGGCAATGTGGGGCGCGGCAATCTGCTCGCTTTCGAGCGCGACGCCCAGACCCTGCACGGCCGCTTCGAGGGTCATGAACGAGCGGTCAAAGCGAAAGGCAAAACGTTCGAGAGTTCCGCTCAGGCCCCGACTTGCAAACCAGGCTGGCCATTGCACGAGGCTCATCGTCGACTGGATCAGCGGGCGATCCAGCAGATCGGCGGCAGCATGGATCGGCAGGCGCGCGAGCAGGTCGGGGCTGGCAAGCGGCAGCACGCGTTCCTCGAACACCGGTTCGACAATCAACTTGGGCCATTCGGGAACGCCGTAGCGGATATCGATATCGACCTGGCCGAGAGCAAAATCCGAATGGTCGGGCGAGGCCGACAGCGACAGCGCGATCTCCGGATGGGCGGCGGCAAAGCCGGCGAGCCGCGGCATCAGCCAGATGCTCGCGAAGGTCGGGCAGGAATGCACGTAGAGGGTATTGCGCGCGCCCTTGCGCACGTCGTTGGTGGCGTTACCGAGGGCGCCGAGGGCGCCGGCGACGCGCTTGAGATAGCTCTCGCCGGGCTCGCTGATGACGATGCCGCGCGGCGTCCGTTCAAAGAGCAGGAAGCCGAGAAAATCTTCCAGCTTGGCAATCCGGTGACTGACCGCGGACGGCGTCAGATTGAGTTCGACGGCGGCCCGCGCAAAGCTCAGACGGCGCGCAACGGTCTCAAAAGCGACCAGACTGGTGAGCGACGGAAGCTCGGTTCGCATCGGCCGACCCCATGAAATTAATTAACCGGATTATGAAATTTTAGCGTTTGCCTTCATGTAGCCGCACGCCGAATATTACGCCAACTTCCACCCGCTAATAAGGATCCAGCCCATGTTACTGAAAGATCGCGTTGCCATCATTACCGGTGGCGCCGGCCCCAACGGACTTGGTTTTGCCACCGCGCGCCTGATGGCCACCGAGGGCGCGCACATTGTCATCCTCGATCTCGAGCGCGCCAACCCGGAACAGGCCGCGGCAACGCTCGGCAGCGAACACCTCGGTATTGCCGCCGACGTGACCGACAAGGGCGACTGCGAAAAGGCCGTGCGCGCAATCGTCGCGTGTTTCGGCCGCATCGACATCCTCGTCAATAACGCCGGCATCACGCAGCCGCGCAAGACGCTCGATATTGCCGACGCCGATTACGACGCAGTGCTCGACGTCAGCCTGCGCGGAACGCTGCACATGTCGCAGTCCGTCCTGCCGACCATGCGCACGCAAAAATCCGGTTCGATCATCTGCATCTCGTCGGTCTCGGCACAACGCGGCGGCGGTATTCTCGGCGGGCCGCACTACTCGGCGGCAAAGGCCGGCGTCCTCGGCCTGGCGCGCGCAATGGCGCGCGAATTCGGGGGTGACAACATCCGCATCAACTGTGTCGCGCCGGGGCTCATCGTCACCGACATCAATCGCGGCCTGATTCCCGAGGAGCGCCGGGCGTCGATCCTCGAACAGATCCCGCTCGGCCGCATCGGCGAACCGAACGACGTCGCCGGCGCCTGCGTCTTTCTCGCCAGCGATCTTGCCAAGTACTGCACCGGCGTCACGCTCGACGTCAACGGCGGCATGCTGATCCACTGACATGATGAACAGGACTATGAACAGAATCGTCTCGATATCCGCCGCGCCCTACGACGGCTACGCCTTCCCGCAAGTGCTCGAGAGCCTCGCGCGCTGCAACGTCAAACACGTCGAGCCGGCGTTCATCGTCGGTTACACCGAAGCGTTTGACGAAGCCGCCTTCGGGCCTGAAAACGCCCGTCAGTACGCCGGCTGGCTTTCGGCAAGCGGCATCGACTGTTACGCCTTTTCCTCGCACATCGACCTCGGTCGGGCTGACGCGGTCGAGGTCTTCAAGGGGCGCATGGACTTTGCCGCCCGCCTCGGCGCGCGGGTGATCAACACCAACGCCGCGGCGCGCAGCAACGCCGCAGGATTTTTCGCCAATATCGAAGTCCTCGCCCGTCACGCCGAACAGCTCGGCATAACGATCGGTCTCGAGAACCCGGGCGACGGCAGCGACAACCTGATCAATACCGCGCAGGACGGCATCGACCTCGTCAAACGCCTCGGCAACGAGCGCGTGCGTCTTAACTACGACGCCGGCAACACCATCTCGCACCGACCGCCGCACGGCGCGGGCGGCGTCAACCCGGCAAACGACGCGCTGCTCGCCATGCCCTATTGCGCCTACACGCACGTGAAGGACGTCCGCGTCAACGCGCAAGGTTATTTCTTTACGCCGCTCGGCGAGGGCGATATCGACTGCGCGGCGATCCTGCACGCGGTCAGCGCGACGCCGCTTAATCTGTCGATCGAAATGCCCTTGCGTCTGCACCGCGGCCCCGACGCCAAGCCGCGTCGCCGCGACGAGCCGGTGCCGCTCGCCGAACTCGAAGCGGCGATCAGCGCTTCACTGCGCTTTGTCGAGCGCCATCTTGACCATAGCCACAACTGATCGGGGAAAAACATGAATCGGGTGATCAACGATCCGGACCGCGTCGTCGAGGACATGCTCAAGGGCATCCTGCGCGCGCATCCCGAACTCAAGGCCGCAGCCGACAACGCGCGCGTCATTTCTCGACGCACCGCGCCGCAGGCCGGCAAGGTCGGCATCGTCACCGGCGGCGGCTCGGGCCACGAACCGGCTTTCCTCGGCTACGTCGGCGAAAACCTCGTCGACGCGGTCGCCGTCGGCGAGATCTTCTCGTCGCCGACGGCGAAGAGCTTTTTCGGCGCCATGCAGGCGGCCGACGGCGGCGCCGGCGTCGCCTGCCTCTACGGCAACTACGCCGGCGACAACATGAACGTGAAGATGGCGATCAAGATGGCCGAACGCGCCGGAATGAGCGTCAGGACGGTGGTCGCCAACGACGACGTCGCCTCGGCGGCCAAGGGCGACGAAGCGAAGCGGCGCGGGGTCGCCGGCGAAATCCTGATGTGGAAGACGGCGGCCGCGTGCGCTGCCCAAGGGGCAACGCTCGACGAGGTGATCGCCGTCGCGCAAAAGACCATACAACGAACGCGCAGCATCGGCATCGGCCTCAGTTCGTGCACCATCCCGGCGGTCGGCAAGGCGAATTTTTCGATCGCCGACGGCCAGATGGAAGTTGGCATCGGCCATCACGGCGAGCCGGGAATCGAGGTTTCGGACATCGTGCCGGCGGCGCAGATGGCCAAGGCGATGGTCGATGCGGTGCTCGAGGACCTGCCCTTTGCCCGTGGCGACCGCGTCGTCGTACTCATCTCCGGCCTCGGCGCGACGCCGCTCATGGAGCAGTACATCCTCTACGCAAGCGTTGCCGAGTTGCTCGCCGAAGCCGGTGTGACGGTCGCCGTTCCGCTCGTCGGCAACTTCTTCACTTCGCTCGAAATGATGGGCGTCACGCTCTCGGTGCTCCAGCTTGACGACGAGCTCGAAGCGCTGATGCGTCATCCCTGCTCGACGATCGGTCTCACAGTCGGCGCGGCGCAGGGGTAGTCATGGCTAATGATATTGAATTGCACGGCGCCGGCCAGGTCGTCCTCGATCTGATCGAGACGATCAACGAGAACCGCGCCTACCTCTCGGAAATCGACGGCGCGATCGGTGACGGCGACCACGGTATCAATATGAGCAAGGGCTTCACGCAGTGCCGCGACGCCCTGCTCGCGGCGCCGCAACCGCCAGGGCTCGCCGAATCCTTCGACACCCTGGCAATGACGCTGCTTGACGATATCGGCGGCTCGATGGGGCCGCTCTACGGGAGCATCTTCATGGCTTTTGGCGAAAAGCTCGCCGGCCATGAACGCATGGATGCGCAGCTCTTCGGCGACGCGCTCGCCCAGGCCGTCGACGCGGTGCACACCGTCGGCGAAGCGCAAGTCGGCGACAAGACGCTGATGGATACGCTGGTTCCGGCGCGCGACGCCTATCTTGCTTCGCTCGCCGCCGGCGCCGATTTCTCTGCCGCGCTCGCCGCCATGGTCGCCGCCGCAGAAACCGGCTGGCAGAGAACGCGCGCGCTGCAGGCGCGCGTCGGCCGCGCAGCGCGCCTGGGCGAGCGCTCGATCGGCGCCCTCGACGCCGGCGCAACCTCGAGCTTCCTGCTCTTGCGGACGTTGGCGAGTTCGCTGCAAAGCCGCCTGCAGTGAACACCTGAACGCCGGAGACACAACGATGAATAGCGCGCAGCGCGCCGACTCAATCCGGGTTCCCGCGCTGGGCGCGGTGCAGCACAAAGCGAGGACCGGACGGCTCGGCAACGGCAAAGCCGGAGCCAGCCTCCCGGCAGTGCTGAAGAGTCCGACAGGCGAGCCGCGCGTGCCCGCAAGCGTCGTCAATTTTTTATTCCCGGCCAGGAGAGGTTCGGCGGCAGGGCTACGGCGGCCGGTATTTTCGATCTCTTCGGCAACGCCGCGCGAATCGTCAAAGCCACGCTGAAGCCGCCGACCCCACCTGTCACCACCTTGCGGGAGTCCCATGAACAATACGACATTGCTAGACAGCCTCGTTGATAAAGCCCGGCGCATCCGCCTGCATGCCCTGCGCATGGGCGAAGTCCAGGGTCAAGGCTACATCGGTCAGGCGCTCGGCATCGCCGACGTCCTCGCCGTGACCTATTTCCACGCCATGAACTACCGCGCTGCCGATCCCGAGTGGGAAGGGCGCGACCGCTTCCTGCTCTCGAACGGACATTTCGCCATTGCTCACTACGCCGCGCTGCTCGAAGCAGGGATCATTCCGGCCGACGAACTCGCGACCTACGGGGCCGACGACAGCCGGCTGCCGATGTCGGGAATGGCGACCTATACGCCGGGCATGGAGATGTCGGGCGGCTCGCTCGGCCAGGGCCTCGGCATCGCCGTCGGCCGCTGTCTTGGCTTGAAGCGCAAGGGCTCGGCAGCCTTCGTATATAACATGCTTTCGGACGGCGAACTCGACGAAGGATCGACCTGGGAAGCCGTGATGTCGGCAAGCCACTGGCAACTCGACAATCTGATTGCCATCGTCGATGTAAACAACCAGCAGGCCGACGGCCCGTCGACGCAGATCATGGGCTTTGAGCCGCTCGCCGACAAATGGCAGGCCTTCGGCTGGCAGGTGCAGCGCATCGATGGTAACGACCTCGCGGCGCTGATCGCCGCCTTCGACGCGGCGCGCGCGCTCGCCGAGCCCCGGCCGCGCGTGATTCTCTGCGACACGTTGATGGGCAAGGGCGTACCCTTTCTCGAGACGCGCGAGAAGAACCATTTCATCCGCGTCGACGCGAGTGAATGGCAGCTCGCCATCGCGCAACTCGGCGAAGGGAGACGGCCATGAGCGCAACGCCGGAAAAGAAACCGAAGCTGACGACCTCGGCGATGATCGCCTCGATTGCCGGCGCCGGACAGCGCACGAAATCGGCGCCGTTCGGCCACGCGCTCGCGGCACTTGCGCAGACGCGCGCCGACATCGTCGGCCTGACCGCCGACCTCGCGAAGTACACCGATTTGCACATTTTCGCCAAGGCGCATCCCGATCGCTTCTACCAGATGGGCATGGCCGAGCAACTCCTGATGATGGCCGCTGCCGGAATGGCCAAGGAAGGCTTCGTTCCCTTCGCGACGACCTACGCCGTTTTCGCGGCGCGGCGCACCTACGACTTCATCCACCAGACCGCCGGCGAAGAGAACCTTAACGTCAAGGTCGTCTGCGCCCTGCCCGGCCTGACCACCGGCTACGGACCGAGCCACCAGGCCACCGACGACCTGGCGATCTTTCGCGCCATGCCTAACCTGACCATCGTCGACCCTTGCGATGCGCTCGACATCGAACAGGCGGTGCCGCAGATCGCGGCGCACCCGGGCCCGGTCTACATGCGCCTGCTGCGCGGCGAGGTGCCGCTCGTTCTCGACGAGTACGATTACTGCTTCGAACTCGGCAAGGCCAAGGTCTTGCGTGACGGCGCCGACGCGCTGATAGTGTCCTCGGGATTCATGACCATGCGCGCGCTCGAGACGGCGAAACTTCTTGCCGCCGACGGGGTCGACGTGGCTGTCCTGCACTGCCCAACGATCAAGCCGCTCGACGCGGAAGTGATATTGCGCGAAGCGTCGCACGCGGGCCGGATGGTCATCGTTGCCGAGAATCATTCGCTGATCGGCGGGCTCGGCGAAGCCGTCGCGAGCCTGTTGATGCGCGCCAACGTTCGCCCAAGCGCCTTCCACCAGATTGCGCTGCCCGACGCCTACCTCGACGCCGGGGCACTACCGACGCTGCACGAGCGCTACGGCATTTCGGCAGCGGCGATGGCCAGAAGCCTGCGATCCTGGCTGTAGAGAAGCCGCACGCAGTTCGTTGAAAAGATCACGTTGCGACGTTTCACCGGAGGATGAAAGTCCTTGTTCTGTCTTACCCGAAGCCGCACTTAAATCAGGAGAAAGAGACATGAAAACACCGTTCAAATGGCTGGCAATCGCCCTGACCGTCAGCGCGTTCGGCGTTGCGCCGCCCGTGCTCGCTCAAGCGCCAATGAAGCTCACGCTCGGCCACAACGCCGCGCCCGGCAATCCGAAAGCCGAAGCTGCACTCAAGTTCGCCGATATCGTCAAGGAAAAGAGCAATGGGCGGATTACCATCCAGGTCGCCGGCGCCGCGCAACTCGGTGACGATCCGACGATGGTTTCGGCGCTGCGTACCGGCACGATGGACATCAGCCTCAATTCACAGGGTCCGGTTTCCGCCGTGCTGCCCGAACTCGCGGCACTGGGCCTGCCTTTCGTCTTCCCGACGCAGAAAAAAGCCTGGGAAATGCTCGACGGACCGATCGGTCAGGAACTCGCCAAGAAGCTCGAGGCGAAGAACCTGATCCTGCTCGGCTGGATGGATAACGGCATTCGCCAGGTTTCGAACAACAAGCGGCCGATCACCAAGCCCGAGGATCTCGTCGGCGTCAAGCTACGCACGCCGGCCGACCCGGCCACCGTCGACATGTTCCAGGCGATGGGCGCAAGCACGCAGCAGATCAACTTCAGCGAGCTCTATATCGCGCTGCAACAGGGTGTCGTCGACGGTCAGGAAAACCCGCTGGCGAACATTTACTTCTCGAAGTTGCACGAAGTACAGAAGTACATCTCGTTTACGAATCACAAATACGAGTCTTCGCCTTTCCTGATGAGCAGCATCTCCTGGGGCAAGCTGTCGGCCGACGACAAGAAGCTGATCATGAGCGCAGCCGCCGAGGCGACGGCGTTCGAACGCCAGCTGATGTTCGATTCGGACGAAAAGCTGCTCGCCGAGTACAAGAAAATGCCTTCGATCCAGCTCAATTTCCCCGACCTCGCACCGTTTAAGGCGGCGACGCAAAAAGTCTGGGACGCCTGGGAACAGAAGCCTTTCGGCGATTTCGTGAAGAAGTTGCGCGCCGCATCGAAGTAAGCGGATTCGTCGGCCGGGGCGGCGCTGCGCAGCGCTGTCCTCGCCGATCGCTCGAGGCTCATTCTTGAAGGGCAGATCGCATGCATAAAAAAACACCGCCGGCATCGGCAGGGCAAACACGTGAACAGGTCGAGGGTCGGAGCTGGAAAGCGTCTTGCGTGTCGGCGGCGCATGCGATTGAAAACGCGATCGGCACACTGTGCCATGGCGTTCTGCTGAGTACCGGCCTGGCGCTGCTCGCTATCCTGACGATCGTCGTCATGCTGCGCTACGCGGGCGGGCGCAGCATCGATTCGGGCTCCGAGCTTTCGGCGCTTATTTTTCCGATTTTCGTCATGGCCGGAATCGTCGAAGCGGCGCGCGTTGGCGCGCACGTCGCGACGCAACTGCTGCTCAATGCGCTCAACGAACGTTGGCGCCTTCGGCTTGCGGTGCTCATTCACGCGGTCACCGCAGGCGTTTATCTCTACCTCTCGTCGTTCGCCTACCGCAATGCCGTGATCGCCCACGACGAGCTCAGCACGACGCTGCAGGTTCCTGGCAGTCTCGGCTACGGCTCTCTGGCCACCGGCCTCGCGCTGATCGGCGTCTGCAGCCTGTGCGCCATCGTCCGGCACGCGCTGGGCAACGAAAAAGTCATTGTAAATCTCGCTGACGCGGGCCCGGGGGTCGTATGAGTCTGATCATGGTGGTCGTTTTCGCAGTCCTGCTGCTGCTCTCTTTCCCGGTCGCGCACGGGCTCGTCGTCGGGTCGACGCTGGGAATCCTGTTCGGCGGGGACATGCCTTTGTTCGCCGTGGTCCAGCAGCTTTTTTCGCCGACGCAGAGCTTCCCGCTGATCGCCATTCCGTTTTTCGTCATGTCGGGCGAACTGATGATGAGCGGCAAGCTCGGCAAACACATGATCGATTTCGCCACCGACCTCGTCGGCCGCTTTCGCGGCGGCCACGCCCAGGTCAGCGTGCTCGGATCGACGCTGTTCGGCGGCGTTTCGGGGTCGGCCGTCGCCGACGCGACGGCGCTCGGTTCGGTCCTCGTCCCCTGGCAGAAGTCGCTCGGCTATCCAGCAGCCTTCTGCGGTGCGACGATCGCCGCGGCGTCGACGATCGACATCCTGATCCCGCCCTCGATCCCCTTGATCCTCTACGCGCTCGTTTCGAGCGCGTCGATCGGCGCCCTGTTTTTTGCCGGGATCGTTCCCGGGCTGATGCTGGCGGTCGGCTTCCTGGCCGTCTGCAACATCAGCGCCCGGCTGCGCAATTTCCCTTTCGAACACAATCCGGTCGCCTGGGGCGTCATGGCCAAACGCGGCCTCTATGCGATGCCGGCACTGATGCTGCCAGTGATCGTCCTGCTCTCGCTGCGCTTTGGCTTTGCCACGCCAACTGAAATCAGCACCATCGCCGTCGTCTACTCCTTGATCGTTTCCACCCTTCTCTACCGCGACATGAGCTGGGCGCGCATCAAGCGATCGATCTATTGTTCGGGAACAGCGACCGGCGTCGTCATGCTGCTGATCATGGGGTCGATGGTCGCCGGCTGGGTGCTGACGCTCGAACAGATTCCCGAAAACTTCATCGAATGGGCCAAGGGCAGTTTCAACAGCCAGGCGTCTATCCTGATGCTGATGAACTTCATCATGCTTGTCGCCGGAATGTTCATTGATCTGCCGGCAGCGATCCTGCTGCTCGCGCCGCTCTTTGTTCCGCTCGCCACCAGCTACGGCATCGATCTGATTCAGCTCGGCGTGATGATGGTCGTCAATCTGGCCATCGGTTTGTATTCGCCGCCGGTCGGCACGACCTTGTTCATCGGCAGCATGCTGGCCAAGGCGACCATCGGCCAGACGGTCAAGGAGTTGCTGCCCTTCTATGCCGTCGGCCTGACCGTTCTCGGGCTGATCACCTACGTTCCGGCGCTAACCCTGCACCTTTAGCTTTCAGGAGACAAGGATTGAACACGAATACCATTGCCTTCATCGGCCTCGGCGCGATGGGCTCGCACAGCGCGCGCCGGCTCGCCGCAGCCGGTTACCGCGTGCAGGGATACGATCTGCGGCGCGAAGCGCTGCAGGCCCTGGCGGACGCCGGCGGCGAAACCGCTTCGAGCGTCGCCGAAGCGATGGCGGGGGCCGATTATGCGCTGCTCTTCGTGGTCAATGGAAAGCAGGCCGAGCAGGTCATTTTCGGCACCAGCGGCATCGCTGAATCGGCCCGGCCGGGACTGACGATCATGTCCTGCGTCACGATGCCACCCGACCAAGCGGCGAGCCTTGGCCAACGCTGCCGCGAAAACGGCTGGCGCTTCATTGATTCACCGGTCAGCGGCGGTACGGCCGGCGCTTCGCGCGGAACGCTGACCGTCATGGCCGCCGGCGACCCGGCAGCGATAGACGATTGCCGACCGATCTATGCAACCATCGCCGAGCGCCTGATGGTCGTCGGAGCAGATCCCGGACAAGGCGCGATGGTCAAGACGATCAACCAGCTTTTGTGCGGCGTGCATCTGGCCGCCGCCGGCGAGGCGATGGCCATGGCCAAGCGCGCCGGCCTCGACCTGCAGGCGGTGTGGGACGTCGTCAACTACAGCGCGGCAGGCTCGTGGATGATGAACGACCGTGGTCCGCGCATGGTCGCGCAAAATTTCGATGCGCCGACCAGCGCCGTCGATATCTTCGTGAAAGACCTCGGAATCGTTGTCGACGTCGCGCGGGCGCTGCGCTTCCCGGCGCCGCTCGCGGCGACCGCCTTGCAAAGTTTTCTCGGCTCGAGCGGCGCCGGCAACAGCCAGCGCGACGATGCGGCGGTCATGCTTTATTACGCCGGCTTCGCGCCCGCCGAGCCAGACGCCTAGGCCTTGCCGACGAAACGAATTGCGAGGAGAACAGCGATGGCAGCAGTCAATGTATTTACCAGCATCAACCGTATCGTCCACGGACGCGGGGCGATTGCCCAACTCGCCGACGAAGTGGCCCGCTTCAAGGCGGCGAAAATTCTCATCGTTACCGATTCGGGCCTCGTCGGTACGCCGATCCCGGCGATGGTCGCGGCTTTGCTCAAGGATTGCGTCGTCGATGTCTTCAGCGCCGTCGAACCCGACCCGAGCATCGAAACGATCAACGCCTGCGCCGCTTACGTCAGGGACAAGGCCTTCGACCTGATCATCGGGCTCGGCGGCGGCAGCCCGATCGATGCCGCCAAATGCGCGTCGGTGCTGGCGCTCAATCCGGGCTCGGCTGAGGCTTATCTGGGCATCGACAAAATAGACCGCCCGGGAATCCCGAAAATCCTCATTCCGACGACCGCCGGAACGGGCAGCGAAGTGACCAATGTCGCGGTTCTGAGTCTGAAGGCGGCGCACACCAAGAAGGGAATCGTCAGCCCTTATCTTTTTGCCGACGTTGCCATCCTCGATCCTGAACTGACGATCGGCCTGCCGTCGGCAGTGACTGCGGCAACCGGAATGGACGCGCTGACGCACGCCATCGAATCCTACGTGTCGCGCTTCGCGCAGCCGCTCACCGATCATTTCGCGCTCGAAGCGATCCGCCTGATCGGCCGCTCGCTACGCACTGCCGTCCATAACGGCCAGGACATCGGCGCGCGCGAAGACATGCTGACTGCCAGCATGTACGCCGGCCTGGCCTTCGGCAGTGCAGCGACCGGCATGGTGCATGGACTCGCGATGCCGCTCGGCGGCCAGTTCAACGTTCCGCACGGGATCGCCAACGCCGTTCTGCTGCCGCACGTGATGCGCCATAACCTGGTCAGTTCGCTGCAGCGCTACCGCGATATCGCCATCGCGCTGGGTGAGCGCGTCGAAGGTCTTTCAATCCGCAAGGGTGCCGAGCAGTCCATTGTCGCTATCGAAGCGCTATCGGCCGATATCGGCATCCCGGCTTGCCTCGACGATCTGGCGATCCCGAAATCGGCCATCGCCGACCTTGCCAAGGACGCAATGAACAACGTCCGCCAGATCCGTCCGAACCCGCGCAATGTGACGTACGACGGTCTCGTCGCAATTTTGCACGGCGCTTTTCGCGCCTAGTTAATTTCACGTTATCAATTCAATCGTCGGTCCGCGAAACGCTGCGGGCAACAAAGGGGGCCGCATGAACGACAGCGCTGAAGCCGAGTGTCAAACCGTTGCTCAACTGATCGGCCGGGCGCGCACGGCGCAGGCGATTGCTGAAGGCTACTCGCAGCGGCGCGTCGACGAACTGGCCGCTGCAGTCGTCTACGCCTTGTCGCGACAAAACGTCGCGCGCGAAATCGCCGAAATGGCGTTCGCCGAGACCGGGATGGGGAAAATCGAATCGAAGATTGCAAAAATGGCGAGCAAGATGCCGGGCTGTTTCTACGACGTCAAAATGCAGAAAACGGTCGGCATCATTGATTACAATCGCGAAACCGGGATCACCATGATCGCCAAGCCGATCGGCGTCATCGGCGCGCTGATTCCGAGCACCAACCCCGAAGCGACACCGGTGTTCAAGGGCATGCTCGCGCTGCGCGGCCGCAACGCCGTCGTTTTTGCGCCGCATCCGCGCAGCAAGAAAACGACACTGCGCGTCGTCGAGTTGATGCGTGAGGTCTTGCGCAAGAACGGAGCCCCCGAGGACCTGTTCATCTGTATCGAACAACCGTCAAAGGGGCTCGCCGCCGAATTGATGCGCCAGTGCGATACGGTGATGGCGACCGGCAGCGGCGACATGGTTCGCGCCGCCTACAGTTCGGGGAAACCGTCGTTTGGCGTCGGCGTCGGCAATGCCGTTATCGTGATCGATGAAAGCGCCGACATTGACGATGCGGCGATGAAAATCCGCATCGGCAAGACCGGCGATCACGCTTCAGGCTGCTCGGCTGAGAACTCGCTCGTGATCCAACAGGAAATCTACGGGCGCATGCTCGCCGCGCTCAAGAACGAAGGCGGCTATCTCGCTTCCCCAGCCGAAAAGGAGAAACTGCAGCGCGTGATGTGGCAGGACGGCGCGCTGAGCATCGCCGTGATTGCCCAGCCGGTCGAGAAGATCGCCGCGGCAGCCGGCTTTGCCGTTCCGCCCGGCACGCAATTCATCATGGTTGAGGAGGACGGCGTCGGCCCTGACCATCCGTTCTCGGGCGAAAAAATTTCGCTCGTCCTGACGCTTTACAACTACCGGACGTTCACCGAGGCGATCACGCAGGTGAATGCGATCACCAACTACTCGGGGCTCGGGCATTCGTGCGGCATCCATTCGTTCGACCGCGAGCACATCCTGCAGCTCGGCGAGCAGACACGAACCAGCCGCGTCATCGTCCGCCAGCCGCACGGCAATTCGAACAGCGGCAACTGGTCGAACGGCCTCGCCTTCACCTTCTCGCTCGGTTGCGGCACTTGGGGCGGCAATTCGGCGGCGGAGAACATCACGCAAAAGCATTACCTCAACATCACCCGCGTCGCCGAGCCGATCGACCGCGCCGAACCGTCGGACGCCGAGATTTTCGGCGACCTGCTCGACGCGATCGTTCGCTGATTCGCCATGCAGCGCATCCATTTCAACGAAGTCGCGCCGCGCGATGGCTTCCAGATTGAAGCGAACTTCATCCCGACGGCGAGCAAGATCGCGCTCGTCGACGCCCTGAGCGAATGCGGCTACGCCAAAATCGAAGTGACGTCCTTCACTTCACCCAAAGCGATACCGATGCTGCGCGACGCCGGTGAAGTGATGGCCGGCATCCGCCGCGCGCCGGGCGTCGAGTACACGGTGCTCGTCCCCAACCTGCGCGGCGCCGAGCGGGCGCTCGCCGCGCGTGCGGACGAACTCAACCTCGTCATGTCGGCTTCGCAGACGCACAACCTCGCCAACCTGCGCATGCCGATGGCGCAGAGCTTTGCCGCGCTCAGCGAAGTGATCGGCATGGTCGATGGCCGGACGCCGATCAACGTTTCGCTCTCATGCTGCTTCGGCTGCCCGATGCAGGGCGAGATCGCCCAAGCGGCGGTCATCGATCTGGCAAGCCGCTTTGCCGACCTCGGCGCGCGCGGGATCACGCTCTGCGACACGACCGGAATGGCCCACCCGACGCAGGTCACGCGCATGGTGGGCGCCGTTCACGAGCGCTTGCTCAGCGTGCATCCGCAATTGCAACTGACGCTGCACTTTCACAATACGCGCGGCATTGGACTGGCCAACGTCCTGGCCGCCGCGAGCGCCGGCATCACGCGTTTTGACGGTTCGCTCGGCGGCCTCGGCGGCTGCCCGTACGCGCCGGGAGCGAGCGGCAATATTTGCAGTGAGGACGCGATACATCTGCTTGACGCCGAGGGCTACACGACCGGAATCGACCTCGTTCGCCTGCTGGCCATCGCCCGCACTCTGTCGCTCACCGTCGGTCACGAGGTGCCCGGACAGGTCGCCAAGGCGGGACGGACCTGCGATCTGCATCCGCCGCCGGCTGAAGTGGATGCCCTGCGCCGGCAATGGGCGACAGCGTCCGAATCGCTTCGACCCTCTGCATCGCGCTGACCGCCGCCGGTGGCTGGCTCGTGCCAGGGCCTTGAAAAGGGAATAAGCTGGCGTTTTCCCGCCCACACCCTTCCCCCGTTCATTTCAAGGAGTCAGCCATGATCGTTCTCGTTACCGGCGCCAGTTCCGGCTTTGGCGCACAAATCGCGCGTACCTTCGTCGGCCACGGGCACCGGGTGATTGCTGGCGCGCGGCGAGCCGAACGGCTTGCCGACCTGCATAAGGAACTCGGTAACAATCTCTTGCCGCTCTGCCTCGACGTGACCGACAGCGCGGCGGTGGCGCAGGCTCTCGCCAGCCTGCCGGCGGACTGGCGCGCCGTCGACGTGCTGGTGAATAACGCCGGCCTGGCGCTCGGCACCGGGCCTGCCCAGCAGGCATCGCTTGCCGATTGGCAAACGATGATCGACACCAACGTCAAGGGACTCGTGGCGATGACGCATGCGCTGCTGCCGGCGATGGTCGCGCGCGGCAGTGGAACGATCATCAATATCGGTTCAGTCGCCGGGTCGACGCCCTACCCGGGCGGCAACGTCTATGGCGCGACGAAAGCCTTCGTCGACCAGTTCACCCGCAATCTGCGCGCCGATCTCGCCGGCACCGGCGTGCGCGCGACGAATCTGGCGCCCGGCCTGTGCAACGGAACCGAGTTCTGGGAGGTCCGGCTGCACGGCGACCGTGACGGTGCGGCCAAGGTCCATGTCGGAACCGTACCGCTGACGCCGCAGGACATCGCCCAGGCCGCTTACTGGGTCGCGACCCTGCCGCCGCACGTCAATATCAACTTCCTTGAAATGATGCCGACCTGCCAGGGCTACGGGCCGCTCAACATCAAGCGCAACCCGGCGAGCGTTTAAGCCCGCGCCGATCCGGCGAGCAGCATATCGCGCCTCGCGGCGCCCGGTCAGCGCAGTGGGGGCGCGACGACGGCGCGGCCTTCGGCGACCCAGCCGTTGATCCCCTGGCCGACGTTGTAGACGGTCTTGTAGCCGGCCTGCTCGGCGAGAAACTGCGTCGCCGCAGCGCTACGTCTGCCGCTGCGGCAAACGAGGATCACCGGCTGGCCGGGCGCGGCGACGGCCTTGAACTTCTCGAGCCACTGCGGCGGATTGCTCTTCCCGTTCTCGTCGAAATAGGTGATCAGCCGGCTGCCGGGTATCACCCCGGTTTCCTTCCACTCCTTCTCGGTACGCACGTCGATCACCGGGACGCCGCGAGCCGCCAGCCGGGCCAGTTCACTGTTGCCGATGGTGACGATTTCGGCCCGCGCGGCAAGCGCCGAGAGACAGAAAAACGCGGCAAATAACAGCTTGTTCATCACGAAACTCCAGCGAAAATAGTGTCGGTTTGGCAACTCGCCGTGCCTGGCGGGCGCAGCAACCCCGTTTATGAACCGCCTTGGCAGAGCGGGTCCGCGCCCTGCCAAGGCGGTCTTGAGCACAGGGTAGCGTTGCCGAGCGCCAGTATAGCCGCCCGCCGGCAGGTTAAAACTTTTGCCGGCTGACTCGCGCGAAAAAGTCGCGCGAAAAAACATAACCATTCGGCGTAACATATGGCGCTTGGTCGATGCGAATTTGCCCTAGAATCACCCCTTCCACCTAAAGGAGAGTATCCGATGCGAAGCTCACTGCGTCATACGCTGGCCCTCAGCGCCACTGCTTTCTGTCTGGCCATCCCGGCGCATGCCGCCGAGTTCATCAACGTCCTCACCGGCGGCACCAGCGGCGTTTACTATCCGCTCGGCGTTGCCCTTTCGCAGATCTACAGCAAAGCCATTCCCGGCTCGAAGACGGCCGTGCAGGCGACGAAAGCGAGCGCGGAAAACCTCAATCTCTTGCAGGCCGGACGCGGTGAGGCCGCGATCTCGCTCGGCGACTCGCTGTCCGACGCGTGGAAGGGCAACGCCGAAGCGGGCTTCCCGCAGCCCTTGAAAAAGCTGCGTACGATCTCGGCGCTCTACCCGAATTACATCCATTTCGTCGCCCTGTCCGACTCCGGGATCAAATCGCTCGCCGATATCAAAGGCAAACGTATTTCGGTCGGCGCGCCAAAATCGGGCACCGAGCTTAACGTGCGCGAGATCGTCAAGGCCGCCGGAATGACCTACAAGGATTTTTCCAAGGTCGAGTATCTCTCGTACGCCGAGTCGGTCGAATTGATGAAGAACCGCCAGCTCGACGTGACCTTGCTTTCTTCGGGCCTCGGCGTTGCCGCGCTGCGTGACCTCGCCACCTCGCAGAAGGTCAGCTTCCTGACCATACCGGCCGATATCGTCGCCAAGATCAACGACCCGGCGTTCCAGGTCGGCGTCATCCCGGCCAAGACCTATGAAGGCCAGGACAGCGACGTGTCGACGATTTCGGTACAGAACTACCTGGTCACCCACGACGGCGTGTCGACCGACACGGTCTATACGATGACCAAGTCGATGTTCGAGAATCTCGACCAGATGATCGCCGCGCACTCGGCAGCCAAGCTGATCAAGCGGGAAAACGCCGCCAAGTCGCCACCGGCGCCGCTGCATCCGGGCGCCGAGAAGTACTATCGCGAAGTCGGCGTCTTGAAATAGCCCGCGCCTTCGCGCCTTCGCCCCACCGATCCGGTCACCGCAGCAACTGCCGTGACCGGATTTTTTACATCAAGATCAGCGAAAGAGACCAGCGTGCGCGAACCCCTTATTGACCTCGACCACACCCAAGCCGCAGACCCGGCGCCAGCCGATTTCGAGGAGCATGGCCACCAGCGTTCGCTCGCCGGCTGGGGAGCGCACCTGGCGATGGGCGCGGCGCTCTCGTTTTCGACCTATCAGCTGGCGGTTGCTGCCTTCCATCCTTTCTCCAGCCTGATCATTCGCTCCTTGCACGTCAGCTTCCTGCTGCTCCTGATCTTCCTGTTCTATCCGGCACGCAAAAAGGGGCGCAGCGAAAAGCACGTTCCCTGGCACGACCTGCTGCTCGCCGGGTTCGGCTTCGCGATCGGCTTCTACCACATGGTCTTCGAGGCCGAGCTGATTCAACGTTCGGGCGACCCGAATAGCGCCGACCTGGTCGTCGCGACGCTCGCCACCGTGCTCGTTTTCGAAGCCGCCCGGCGGGTCATGGGCTGGGCGCTACCGCTCGTCTGCGGTCTCTTTCTTGCGTATGGATTCCTCGGTCAGTACCTGCCGCTGTCGATTGCTCACCGCGGTTTCGGTTTCGACCAGATCGTCAGCCAGCTCTACCTCGGTAGCGACGGCATCCTCGGCATTCCGACGCTCGTTTCGGCGACCTACATTTTCCTCTTCATCCTCTTCGGTGCCTTCCTCGAACACGCCGGGATGATCCGCCTGTTCAACGCGCTGGCACTCGGCCTCGTCGGCTCGGCCAAGGGTGGGCCGGCCAAGGTGGCGGTAATTTCATCGGGATTGATGGGCACCATCTCGGGCTCGGGCGTCGCCAACGTGCTGACCGTCGGCCAGTTCACGATTCCACTGATGAAACGCTTCGGCTACACCTCGGTCTTTGCCGGCGCCGTCGAAGCGACGGCGTCGATGGGCAGCCAGATCATGCCACCGGTGATGGGCGCGGTCGCCTTCATCATGGCCGAAACGCTCAACGTGCCTTACGCCGACATCGTCAAGGCGGCGGTCATTCCAGCCGCGCTCTATTACTTTACCGCCTTCTGGATGGTGCACCTCGAAGCCGGTCGCCTGAAATTGCTGGGCGTGCC
>JBBRXI010000008.1:0-22760 GCA_038248575.1 Burkholderiales bacterium
AGACCGATGGCGTCGATCAGCGCACGCGCCTGACCTTGGCGCCGAGGCCGGTCAGTTTCTCCTCGATGCGTTCGTAGCCACGATCAAGATGATAGATGCGCTCGATCAGCGTTTCGCCGCGCGCCATGAGGCCGGCGATGACGAGGCTCGCCGACGCGCGCAGGTCGGTGGCCATCACCGCGGCGCCGTTAAGCCGGGATACGCCGGTGACCAGCGCGTTGTTGGCGTCGATCTTGATGTCGGCGCCGAGGCGAATGAGCTCGACGGCGTGCATGAAGCGATTCTCGAAAATCGTCTCGCGAATGACCGCCGAGCCGTCGGCAACGCAATTGATCGCCATGAACTGCGCTTGCATGTCGGTGGGAAAAGCCGGATAAGGCGCCGTGCGAATACTCACTGCCTTAAGCCGCTGCGGCGCCTTCAGTCCGATGACGTCGCCGGCGACGCTTATCTCGCAACCGGCTTCGCGCAGCTTTTGCATAACGGAGTCAAGAAGACCGGCCGAGGTATGCGTCAGACGAATGTTGCCGCCGGTCGCCGCCGCGGCGCACATATAGGTACCGGTCTCGATCCGGTCGGGCATGATCGTGTGCGCGGCGCCGTGCAGGCGAGCGACGCCCTCAATGCGGATGGTGTCGGTGCCGGCGCCGGAAATGCGCGCGCCCATGGCAATCAGGCAGTTGGCCAGATCGACGACCTCGGGCTCGCACGCGGCGTTCTCGATGATCGTTTCGCCGTCGGCGAGGACCGCAGCCATCATCAGGTTTTCGCTGCCGGTCACCGTCACCATGTCGGTGACGATGCGCGCGCCCTTGAGCCGCGTCGCCTTGGCCAGGACGTAGCCGTTCTCGACGTGGATCTCGGCGCCCATCGCCTGCAGGCCGCGAATGTGCTGGTCGACGGGCCGCGCGCCGATGGCGCAGCCGCCAGGCAGCGACACCCGGGCCTCGCCGTAGCGGGCGAGCAGCGGCCCGAGAACGAGGATCGACGCACGCATCGTCTTGACCAGGTCGTAAGGCGCTGTCGGGTTAGCGAGCGCGTGACTGTCGAGAAGCAGGCTGCCGTTTTCATCGTTGCTCACGGCGACGCCCATCTGACCGATCAGGCGCAGCATCGTCGAGATGTCGTTGAGCTTCGGCACGTTAGAGAGGCGCAGGGGTTCAGAGGACAGCAGGCAAGCGCAGATAATCGGCAGCGCGGCGTTCTTGGCGCCGGAAATCGCGACGTCGCCGGAAAGCGGCGCGCCGCCTTCGATCAACAGCTTATCCACGTAAGGCGCTCCACTCGTCAGGCGTGACGGTATTCATCGACAGCGCGTGCAGCATGCCGCTGTCAAAATAAGAGCGCAACAGCGCATTGATGAGTTGCTGGCGTTGCACGCGACTTTTGCCGACGAACTCGGCGCTCACGATGAACGCCTCGAAGTGATCGCCGTCGCCGTCGACGTCTATGGCCTCGCAGGCGAGGCCGGCGGTGATGATCTTCTTGATCTGTTCGGAGTGCATCATGTCAGTACCTCAATTTGTAACCGCTGCGCAGCATGGCGAGCGTGGTCAGGGCAACGACCCCGAAGGTCGCTCCAACGACGGCAAAACTCGTCATCGGCGCGACATCAGAGACGCCGAAGAAGCCGTAACGAAATCCGTCGATCATGTAAAACACCGGGTTGAAATGCGACAGTTTCTGCCAGAACATCGGCAGCGAATGGATCGAGTAAAAGACGCCGGAGAGCATGGTGAGCGGCATGATCAGGAAATTCTGGAAGCCTGCCAGCTGGTCGAACTTGTCGGCCCAGATTCCGGCGATGATGCCGAGCGAGCCCATGATGCCGCCACCGATGATGGCGAAGGCGAGTATCCAGCCGGGCGCGACAAAAGTCAGCGGCGCGAACCAGCTGGTTACGGCCAGAACGCCGAAGCCGACCATCAGGCCGCGCGCCATTGCGGCGACCATGTAGGCGAGAAAGAACTCGATATACGAGAGCGGCGGCAGCAGAATGAAGACGACGCTGCCCATGACCTTCGACTGGATCAGGCTCGATGAACTGTTGGCAAAGGCGTTCTGCATCAGCGCCATCATGACCAGGCCGGGAATCAGAAATGCGGCGTAGCGGACGTTGTTGACCTCGACGCGCGCGTCGAGAACGTGCGAAAAAATGAGCAGGTAGAGCAGCGCCGAGAGCACCGGCGCGGCGACGGTCTGAAAGCCGACCTTCCAGAAGCGCAGCACTTCCTTGTAGAGCAGGGTCTGGAAGCCGATCATGCGAGCGCCTTGGCGTTCGCGCCGTGCATGACGCCGACGAAGACGTCCTCGAGGTCGGCCTGCGTCAGGCGCAGGTCGCGTATCGTGCAGCCGGCCTGGCGAACGCTGGCCAGCAGGCTTTCGATTTCGTCGCAAGCGGCCAGCGGGAAAATCCAGTAGCCATTGGCGTTCGTCGCGCTGGCGCGCAAGACCGCCGGCAGGCAGTCTTCGTTATCGAGGCGCAGGTGCAACGCGTGGCCGGCGAAGCGGGCGAGCAGATTGGGCGTCGTGTCGAGCGCGACGACGCGCCCGTTCTTGAGCATGGCGATCCGCCCGCACAGTGTTTCGGCTTCCTCGAGGTAATGCGTGGTCAGGATGACCGTATGCCCTTCGCGGTTCAAGCGCTGGACGAACTGCCACAGCCCCTGGCGCAACTCGACGTCGACGCCGGCCGTCGGCTCGTCAAGGACGATGACCGGCGGCTTGTGTACCAGCGCCTGGGCGACGAGAACGCGGCGCTTCATGCCGCCCGAAAGGCGGCGCATATTGACGTGGGCTTTGGCAGTGAGATCGAGGTTTGCGAGAATCTCGTCGATCCAGTCGTCGTTGTTGCGGATGCCGAAATAGCCGGACTGGATGCGCAGCGTTTCGCGCACCGAAAAGAAGGGATCGAAGACGAGTTCCTGCGGAACGACGCCGAGGGCTCGCCGGGCCTCGCGATAATCGTTGCGAACGTCGCAACCCATGACGCTCAGGCGGCCATGATCCGGCCGGACGAGTCCGGCGAGGCAGGAGATCAGCGTCGTCTTGCCGGCGCCATTCGGACCGAGCAAGCCGAAAAACTCGCCCTGGCCGATTTCGAGCGAAACGCCGTCGAGCGCCCGCACGCTGCCGAACGTCTTGACGACCTCAGAAATGGAAACGGCGACGCCCATGGCATCCGCACCTAAGGACAGGGCACCCGCAGATCAAGCGGGCGAAAGGAAATCGGTGACGCCGTAGAGCGCCGCCTGGCTGATCATGCTGACCGGGGGGTGCGCGACGCGCACGATGACGCCGCGTTCACGCGCCGTCCGCAATAGGCCAAAAATGACCGCGAGCGCCGACGAATCGGTTTCCTCGGCCTGCGCGAGATCGAGCACGAAATGGTCGACCGGCGCGTCGGCCTGCGCGTCGACCGGCGCGCCGGCGCGCAAAAAATCGCGCCCCGCTTCGAGCAGGGCGCAGGCATTGGCGATCAACATGGGGCCGGTCACCGTCAGCACATTACCGTTTTGCGCGATCATTTCTTTCCCGGATCGAGCTGCTTGTTTTTGTTGGCGAGCATCTGGATCAGCCCGTCAACGCCGTTGGCGCGCACTTCCTGGTTGAAGGTGTCGCGATAGTTGCTGACCAGGCTGACGCCGGCGACGACGACGTCGTAGACCTTCCAGCCATCGCTGTGTTTTTCGAGAGAATAGTCGAGCGCGATCGGCCTGTTGCCCGGCTGGACGATTTCGGTACGCACCAGCACGTCGGTATCGGTGCTCTGCATCTTGGTCGGCTTGTAGCGCACGGTCTGGTTCTTGTAGCTGGTCAGCGCATTCGAATAGGTGCGCACGAGGAGCGTCCGGAACTCGTCGGAGAGGCGTTTTTTCTGCTCGGCGCTCGCCTTGTTCCAGTCGCGCCCCATGGCCAGCGCCGTCATGTGCTGGAAATTGAAAAAGGGCAGCACCTTGGCCTCGACCAGTTCGATCGCCTTGGCGGTGTTGCCGCTCTGGATGTCCTTGTCCTGACGGACGATGATCAGGACGTCGTCGGTCACTTTCTTGATCAGCGCGTCCGGCGACTCCTCCTGAGCCAGCGCCGGGGCGCACAACAGGAAAAGACCCAGAATAGCGGCGAAAAACGATTTCATAAGGATTTCTCGAAAATCGATGGCGGCGTCGTCAGAAACAACGACTCTGCTGGCATTCGCCGTTCTTGGCTGGAATGCCGTCACTGATTGCGCTGCGGCGATTCTGCAGATAGGCATCGCGAATGTAGTTGTACTTGTCGAAAGCCGCCTGCTCGACGATCTTGTCGGTTGGCAGCCGACTGGCGCGCAGGTCGATGAGACGTACGCCGGCGAGCGAATTGCGCGTGCCGATGTCATTCAGGCCCATGACCGGATCGGCAAAGCTGTCGACGACCCAGCCGAAGGTATCGCGCGTCGTGCGCGACCCGATCAGCGGCCAGAAGAAGTAAGGCCCGTCGGCGACGCCCCATTTGCCGAGCGTCTGGCCGAAATCCTCGGAATGCTTCTCGAGGCCCATTTCGCTCGCCACGTCAAAGATGCCGCCAATGCCGATCGTCGTATTGACGAGCACCCGGCCGACGTCGGACGCCCCCTGCTGCCCCTTGCCCTGCAGGAAGTTATTGACCGCCGTCCACACATCGTAGAGGTTGCCGAAGAAGTTACCGACTCCGGCCTTCACCGGCAGCGGCGCCGCGGCGTCGTAGCCTTGGGCGACCGGCTTGAGTACGACGTCAATGCCTTCGTTGACGGCGAACATCGCCCGGTTGAACGACTCGTAGGGATCTTTCGGGTTGTTCGCCGTCGTCGCGCAAGCGCTCATGACGGACACGGCCAACACCACGACGCCGATGCGCTTTGCCAGTTGATTATTCACGAGCGGGGCCTTTCACTTATTTTTCGCCCGGTGTTTCGGACGCCTTGTTGAACATGAACTGACCGATCAGTTTTTCGAGCACGACGGCCGACTGCGTCTTGGCGACCACATCGCCCGATTTGAGCATCCGTTCGTCGCCGCCGGCGTCGAGCCCGACGTATTGTTCGCCGAGTATTCCCGAGGTCAGGATCGAAGCAAAGGTGTCCTTCGGAAACTGATAACGACCATCAATGGTCAGCTTAACCACCGCTTCGTAGGCCTGCGGATCGAAACTGATCTCGCTCACCCGACCGACGACCACCCCAGAACTCTTCACCGGACCGCGCACCTTCAGGCCTCCGATGTTACCAAACTTGGCGGACAGCGTGTACGTCTCGGCAAAGCTCTCGCCCGAGAGATTGGCGACCCTGAGCGCCAAAAACAACAGGGCGGTAAAGCCGACGACAACAAAAAATCCCACCCACAGATCAAGCAACTTGCGACTCATTAAAGCCCCCGGAACATGAAGGAGGTCAAGACAAAATCCAGCGCCAGTATGGCCAGCGCCGAATATACCACCGTTCTTTTTATCGACGCGGACACGCCTTCGGCGGTCGGTACGGCGTCGTAGCCTTCAAAAACGGCAATCAGGGAAACGGCCACCCCAAAGACAAAACTCTTTATCACGCCATTCCAGACATCATAGCGAAAATCGACCGACCCCTGCATTTGTGACCAGAATGCGCCTTCGTCGACGCCGATCAGCACGACGCCGACGAGATAACCGCCGAAGACGCCGACGGCGGAGAACAGCGCGGCAAGCAAAGGCATCGAGATGACGCCGCCCCAGAACTTTGGCGCGACGACCCGGGCAATCGGGTTGACTGCCATCATGTCCATCGCCGTGAGTTGCTCGGTGGCCTTCATCAGGCCGATCTCGGCGGTAATCGACGATCCGGCCCGCGACGCGAAGAGCAGCGCGGCGACGACCGGGCCGAGTTCGCGGGTCAGCGAGAGCGCGACGAGAACCCCGAGTGCGTCGGCCGAACCGTAGCGCTGCAGCGTCTCGTAACCCTGCATGCCGAGCACCATGCCGATAAACAGTCCGGACACGACGATGATCAGCAGCGACTGGAAACCCGAGAAGTAGATTTCACGAATCGTCAGGTGCAGACGGCGAAACGACTGTCCCGAATAAAGCAGGACCATGGCGAAGAAGCGCGCGGCAAAACCCAGGCGCTGCAGCCAGTTGTTGAGAACATGGCCGATTGCGCGGATGAGGCCGAGCACAGCAACGAGTTCCTTGTCAGCCACCGGCAGCCTCCCCGATCAATTCCTTGGCAAATGGCTGGGCCGGATAATGAAAATGCACCGGTCCGTCGGCTTCGCCAAAAACGAACTGATGGACGAAAGGATCGGCCGAGGCGCGAATTTCGTCGGGCGTGCCCCGCGCCACGATTTTCCCGGCGGACACGAAATAAACATAGTCGGCGATCGACATCGCCTCCTGGACGTCGTGCGTGACGAGCAGCGTCGTCGCGCCGAGCGCGTCGCCGAGCTTGCGGATCAACTGACCGATGACGCCCATCGAGATGGGATCGAGCCCGGCGAACGGTTCGTCGTACATGATCAGCATCGGGTCGAGCGCAATCGCCCGCGCCAGGGAGACGCGGCGCGCCATGCCGCCGGAGAGCTCTGAAGGCATCAGCTCGTGCGCACCGCGCAAGCCGACCGCGTTGAGCTTCATCAACACCATGTAGCGGATCATTTCTTCCGACAGTTTGGTGTGTTCGCGCATCAGGTAAGCGACGTTGTCAAACACCGACATGTCGGTAAACAGGGCGCCGAACTGGAACAGCATGCCCATGCGCCGGCGCAGCGCATAGAGCTCGGCGTGATTCATGTCGGGAACCGATTGTCCGTCGACCAGCAACTCGCCGGCGCTAGGCTTGAGCTGGCCGCCGATCAGGCGCAGCAGCGTCGTCTTGCCGCAACCCGAATTGCCCATGATCGCAACGAGCTGGCCGCGCGGAATCTCCATGGTAATTCCATTGAGGATGACGCGCTCGTCGTAAGCAAAATTGAGGTCGCTAATGCGAATCAGTTGATCGGCTGGCACAACACGGTCCGGTGAGAAAAGTAGACGCAATTATACCCGAGCGGCGGGCCGGAATCGGCCAAGTACAAGGCCAACCAATTGTGGAATAATAGGGCGGGCCTTGTTCTGCAAACGGTAGCGCCACGCCATGATCGAACGCTCACAAACGAACTTGTTGGAAAAGCCGCTGCTGCTCATCGTCGACGACGACCCGCTTATTTCCGACACGCTAAGTCTTTCGCTGAGCCCGGCGTTCGAAGTCATCACCAGCCATTCGCGCGCCCATTGCACGCAATTGCTCCGGCAGCTGCGCCGCACGCCGCAATTGGCCTTGATCGACCTCGGCCTGCCGCCCTTGCCGCACCGTCCCGACGAAGGTTTTGCGCTCATCGCCGACCTGCTCAACGCGTCGCCGGAGATGCGTATCGTCGTGCTCTCGGGGCAAAGCGATGAAGGTAACGCGCGTCACGCGCGCACACTCGGGGCTAGCGATTTTGTCGCCAAACCGTGCCACCCCGGCGAACTGCTCAGGCGTTTGCAGCACAGCGTGGCCTACCCGCCGCTCGACGAACGGCGGGCGCCCGAACTGCCGGTCTCGCCGCTGCTCGGCAACAGCGCGGCAATACAAAAGCTCAAGGTTCAGTTGCAGCAGTACGCTGACTCTCCGTTCCCGGTGCTGATCGAAGGCGAATCGGGCAGCGGCAAGGAGATCGTCGCCAGCCGTTGCCTGCATTACGACACGCGGCGCGGCAGCAAGCCTTTCTTCGCCCTTAACTGTGCGGCGATTTCGCCGAGTCTTGTCGAGCCGACGTTGTTCGGCCATGCGCGCGGCGCGTTTACCGGCGCGAACGCGGCGCGGGCGGGCTATTTCGAAGACGCCGGCGACGGTACGCTGTTCCTCGACGAGATCGGCGAACTGCCACTCGAGCTCCAGGCCAAGCTGTTGCGCGTACTCGAAAACGGCGAATACCAGCGCGTCGGCGAAACGCAAAAACGGATCAGCCGGGCGCGCATTGTTGCCGCGACCAACCGCGACTTGCGCAAGGGAATCCGTAACGGTAATTTCCGCGCCGACCTCTATCACCGGCTGTCGGTCTTTTCGATTAGCGTTCCGCCGCTGCGCGAAATGGACGACGACAAGCTGCTGCTCCTCGATCACTTTCGCGAGCGCTACGCCGCGCAGGCCCGACAAGCACCGTTTTCCTTGTCCGCCGACGCGCGTGCGCTGTGGTCGCGGTACAGTTTTCCCGGCAATGTCCGCGAACTGCGCAACATCGTCATCCGCCTGACGGCGAAATTCGCCGGGCAGACCGTCGGCAGCGGCGAACTCGAAGCCGAACTCGACCTGCTGGATGAAGCGCCGGCGCCTCTCGCCACGCCACCGCTGGCCGGCGCCGAGAGCGACGCGATCCTCGCCGAGGCGTGTCGCCGCCTGCAGCAGCCCGAGCCCTTCAGCCTTGACCGCCTGCTCGCCGAAACCGAGCGCAATTACATCGAATCGGCGTTGCGCCTGACGCATAACAACGTCAGTCAGGCCGCCCGTCGGCTCGGGATCAACCGGACAACGCTCTACAATCGCATGGAATCCTTAAGCAAGGGGAATTGATGTACCTCGAACATTTCGGACTCCGCGAAGCACCCTTTCGCATCACCCCGCATACCGAATTTTTCTTTGCCGGCGCCAATCGTGGCGCGACGCTTGAAGCACTGATCTACGCCATCACACATGACGAAGGAATCGTCAAGGTGAGTGGCGAGGTCGGCAGCGGCAAGACCATGCTGTGCCGGATGCTGCTCGAGAAGCTTCCGGACAACGTCGAGACTGCCTGCCTCGCCAACCCCTCGCTGTCGCGCGACGAAATCCTGCGCGCCATCGCCGACGAACTGCGGATAGCCGTTCCCGAAAGCCAGGGCCATCAGCTCCAGCGCGCGCTACAGGACCGGCTGCTCGATCTTCATGGCAGCGGTCGCCAGGTCGTGGTCATGATCGACGAGGCGCACGCCATGCCGGCCGAGACGCTCGAAGAAATCCGGCTGCTCTCCAACCTCGAATCGGACCGCCACAAGCTGCTGCATATCGTTCTTTTTGGCCAGCCCGAGCTCGACGTCCACCTCGCCGCAACGAGCATGCGCCCGCTCAAGGAGCGCATAACGCACAACTTCGCCCTCGGGCCCCTGCAGCGCGCCGACATCGGCAATTACCTGATGTTTCGCCTGCGCGCCGCCGGCTACCATGGGCCAGATCTTTTTACGCCGGGCGCCATACAGTTGATCTGCGGCGCTTCGCAAGGGCTGACGCGACGGATCAACATTCTCGCCGACAAGGCCCTGCTCGCGGCCTTTTCCGAAAACCGCCACCTGATCGATCGTCAACAAGTCAAGGCAGCGATCCGCGACGCCCAGTTCAACCCGCTGCCCAGTCGACGCAGCGCAGCGAACATCTGGCTCGCCACCGCGGCGATTGGCGCCGCGATCGCCGGCGCCGCCTACCTGTTGGCGAGTAACGGCGCGCCTCGCCAAGCAGTGGCGATCGCCGCGTCACCCGAGCCAAGGCCTGCAGCGCCGCCGGCGATCCCTGAAAAATTCGCGGAAAAACTCGCAGACAAGCCTGTGGCCAAACTTCCCGTGCCGGAGACCAGCACCGGCCAGCCGGGAAGCTTTGACGAGCGCCTCGCGGCGAGTGAAGAATGGTTGAAGAAGGCGCCCGACATGCACTATTTCATCCAGTTACTGAGCACCGAAGCGAACAATCAGCGCGACGTCGAACGCTTTCTCGCAAACAACACCGGAACACTTGACGCGCAGCAGGTCCACGTTTATCGCTCGGCGCTGAGTGGGCGCGACCGGCTTGGCGTCATCTACGGCGACTACCCGTCACGCGAAGCAGCCGACGCCGCTTTGGCCAAACTGGCCCGGATCAGCCCGGCGAGCAGCCCGTATATTCGAACATTCAGCAAGCTGCGCTGAATGATATGATCGGCGCAGGTTAAACAATAATCGGAGGGGAGACCGAGCATGCTGAGAATCCTTGGCGCCATCGTGGCTGCGCAGCTTCTCGCAGCCTGCGCACCAACCACCCTGAGCGGTGGGCCTTCGGCGGGACATCTGCGTGCCGACAGCGTGCCCAGGACGCAAGGGACGATTCCCCAGCCGGTGCAAACGATTGCCTCGCTGCCGCGGCCGAAAACCGCGGCCAGGACCGAGACCTACAGCGTCGTCGTCAATAACGTCAAAGTCCAGGACCTGCTCTTCGCGCTCGCCCGCGACGCCAGGATCAACGTCGACATCCATTCGGGAATCGCCGGCACGGTGACGCTCAACGCCATCGACCAGACGCTGCCACAGTTGCTCAGCCGGATCTCGAAGCAGGTCGACATGCGCTTTGAACTCGACGGCCCGAACCTCGCCGTGATGCCCGATTCGCCCTACCTTAAGTCCTACCAGGTGGACTACATCAACATCTCGCGCGACGTCACCGGAACGGTGTCGACCAACACCCAGATCTCGACCAGCGCGCTCGCTGGAACTGCCGGCGGAGCGGGCGCTGCCGGCGGCAATACCTCGCGCATCCAGATCGAGAACAAATCGAAGAACCACTTCTGGGAATCGCTCGAGAAGAACATCAAGGACCTGCTGCACGAAACCGACAAGATCTTCCCCGAAGGCTCGACCGAAACGGTGACCGAACAAAACGCGTCGCAGACGACCACCGGCACCGGCGCACAGCCCCCCGCCGGCGTTCCCGGGCGCGCCTACCCGCTCGCACCGACGCTGGCCAACAGCCCGAATCCGGCGACGCTGCTAAACAGCGGCGCGACGACGATCCGGCGCATGACCTTCCGCGAAGCTGCATCGGTGATCGCCAGCCCCGAATCGGGCGTCATCACCGTGCGCGCAACGTCGCGCCAACACGAGAAAGTGCAGGAATTCGTCGATCGCGTCATGCGCAGCGCCAAGCGCCAGGTGCTGATCGAGGCGACGATCATCGAGGTCAACCTGTCCGACGCTTATCAGCAGGGCATCGACTGGACCAAGGCAGCGACGCAAACCGGCTTTTCGCTGACGCGCGCGACCAATACGCAGGCGGTCGGCGCGACCGTCGACCCCTTCGGGCTGGTTTATCGCAACGTGTCTAGCGGCCTCACGGTACTCGTCGACATGCTCAAGGGTTTTGGCACGACGAAAGTGCTGTCGAGCCCGAAACTGACGGTTCTCAACAACCAAACGGCAACGCTCAAAGTCTCGGAAGATTTTGTCTACTTCAACGTCAAGCAGGAAGTCGGCGCGACGCTGGCTGGCGGCGGGCAGGCGCCGAAAGCGACGACGACGACGCCGCAATCGGTGTCGATCGGCTTTTTCATGAGCCTGACGGCGCAGATCAGCGACGACGGCATGGTCACGCTCAACGTTCGCCCGTCGATTTCGAGCATCTCCGATCTCAAGCAGGATCCGAATCCTGATCTGGCCGGGATCAAGAACGAAGTGCCACAGATCCGCACGCGCGAGATCGAGTCGATGCTGCGCATCCAGAGCGGCGACATCGCCGTCCTCGGCGGCCTGATGGAAGACCGGATGGACAACAAGAGCGGGCGCTTCCCGGTAATCGGCGACATTCCGCTGTTCGGCGAAATCTTCACGACGCGCAATAACGCGTCGACCAAGACCGAACTGGTCGTCATCCTGCGCCCGACGATCATCAAGGACGCGTCGTTTACCGGCGATTTCGGCCATCTGGCGACCAGCCTGCCGGGCAACGATTTCTTCAAGACTGACACGGTCTACAAGCCGTTTTCCGGACCGACGCCGCAGGAGCCGCTCAAATGAGCCTGCTCATGGACGCGCTGAGGAAGGCCGAAGAGTCCAAACGGCTAGCCAGCGAAGCCAAGGCGCCGATCGTGGCGTCCGAACTCTCGCTCGAAGGGATCGGCGAACCACCGACCGCCTCAGTGCCGCCGAGCGCCGGGCGCTCGCGCCTGCCGGACCTCTCGCTACACAGCGAGGCGCTCGACGCCGACCTCGGCGCCGTCTCGGGAAGGGCGTCAAGCCCGTGGCAAGCACGCGCCGACCGGCCGTTCGCTGACGGGCAGCTTGAGGCGCAAGAGCGTGGCGCGGCGCGCAACGTTTTTGCCGCCAAGCAACCGCTCGCTGCGCGCTCCAGTCTGTGGCTGATCATCGGACTCGGAGCGCTCGCCGCGCTGGCTATCGGCGGCTATTTCTGGTGGCAGTTGCAAGCGGTGTCGGGCGGACTGGTCGCTCGTCCGCAATCGGTGCCGCCGGTCGCCGCCGCACCAACCGCAGCCCGCGCCTTGGCGCCCGCCCAGCCCGTGCTGCGCCGCGACGCCGCGACGCCGGCGGCCGAAACGCCATTTGCGGCGCCTGAGCGCGCGGCGGGTCCGCCACCGCCGCCGCCAGCGTCCTACGCGCCGCGTGCCGTACGTACGCCGCAGACGGCGACGAACGCCGCGCCGCCGGTGGACGGCCAGCTTCGGCTCAGCCGGAGCGCACCGAAAGCGACCGAGACGATAGAGCGCGCCTACGCCGGCCTGCACGCTGGCCGACTCGACGAAGCGCGCCGCGACTACGCGTCGGTGCTCGGCAGCGATCCGAAAAATACCGACGCGCTGCTCGGTCTGGCGACCATCGCCGCGCGTCAGGGGCACAGCGAGTCGGCGCAGGCGCTCTATCTGCGCGCGCTCGAAGCCGACCCGAACGACGCTACGGCGCAGGCCGGTCTGCTCAACACACGCGGGCAGGCCGATCCGGCAGCCGCTGAAAGCCGTCTGAAGAGCGCACTGGCCAGCCAGCCCGACTCGTCGGCACTGCGTTTTGCGCTCGGCAACGTGTATGCGCGCCAGCAGCGCTGGAGCGAGGCGCAGCAAGCCTACTTCAAAGCCTACGCGGGCGAACCTGAAAATGCCGACGTAATTTTCAACCTCGCCGTCAGCCTCGATCACCTGCGCCAGAACAAGCTCGCCGCGCAATACTATCGGATGGCGCTCGACGCCGTCGCGGCCAGCGGACGGGTCGCCTCGTTCGAGCCGCAAGAGGTCAGCAACCGCATTAGCGCGCTATGGCCGTAGTCCAGCGCCAGCTCGGCCAGGTTCTCATTGCCCGGGGAATCCTCAGCGAAGACCAGCTGCGCATCGCCCTGCTCGAGCAGATGAAATGCAACCAGCCGGTCGGCAAGTTGCTCGTGTCGCTCGGCTTCGTTTCCGAAACGACGCTGCGCGACGCACTTTCGGAGAGCCTCGGCAAAAAGAGCATCGACCTCTCCACTGCCATTGTCGACCCGTCGGCGCTGCGTCTGATTCCGCGCGACCTGGCCAAGCGCCTGCACCTCTTGCCGCTCGACTACGACGCCGAGAACCTGCGCCTGACCATCGCCCTCGCGGACGTCAACGACATCGTTGCGCTCGACAAGCTGCGCGGCCTGCTCGAGAGCACCGTCGAGATCGAAACGCTGCTCGCCGGCGAGACCGAAATCGATCGCGCCATCGACCAGGCCTACGTCCACGAGTTGTCGATCGACGGCATTTTGCACGAGATCGAGACCGGCGAGATCGATTTCCGCGGCCTGCAATCGTCGTCCGACGAATACAGCCAGCCGGTCGTCAGGCTGATCGATTCCCTGCTCACCGACGCCGTCAAGCGCGAGTCGTCGGATATCCACTTCGAGCCCGAAATCGGCTTCCTGCGCATTCGCTACCGCATCGACGGCATCCTGCGTCAGGTGCGCTCGCTGCACCAGTCGTACTGGCCGGCGATGGCCGTGCGCATCAAGGTGATGAGCGGCATGAACATTGCCGAGACGCGCGCGCCGCAGGACGGCCGCATCACGCTCAATATGCGCGGCCGGCAGATCGATTTTCGCGCCTCGGCACAACCGACGATTCACGGCGAGAACATCGTCCTGCGCATCCTCGACCGGCAAAAAGGCCTGGTTCCGCTCGAAGGTCTCGGGCTCGCCGAAAAGCAGCTCGATCAGCTCAAGTTGATGATCGCCCGCCCGGAAGGCATCATCCTGGTCACCGGCCCGACCGGTAGCGGCAAGACAACGACGCTGTATTCGGTGCTCAACCACATCAACTCGGAGGGTCTGAACATCATGACCCTCGAAGATCCGGTCGAGTATCCGATGACGATGGTCCGCCAGACCTCGGTCTCCGAGTCGACCAAGCTCGATTTTGCCAACGGCATCCGTTCGATGATGCGCCAGGACCCCGACGTCATCCTGGTCGGCGAAATCCGCGACGCCGAAACCGCCGATATGGCGCTGCGCGCGGCAATGACCGGGCACCAGGTCTATTCGACGCTGCATACGAATTCAGCGATCGGCGCGATTCCCCGCCTGCTCGACATCGGCATCCTGCCCGACATCATGGCCGGCAACATCATTGGCATCGTCGCCCAGCGTCTCGTCCGCCGGCTCTGCGTGCATTGCAAGACCTCGTATCAGGCCGAAGCGCATGAAGCGCGGCTGCTGGCGCGCGGCGCCGAAGTCCACGCCGACTCGCCGCGACCGGTGATTTTCCGGCCCTGTGGCTGCGAACGCTGCGAATTCCAGGGTTATCGCGGACGCCTGGCGATCATGGAAATCCTGCGCATGAACGGCGACCTCGACGAGCTCGTCGCGCGCCGCTGCACGGTGCGCGAGATCCGCCATCTGGCCGACCGCCAGGGCTTCGTCGCGCTCGCCGACGATGGCCTGCGCCGCGTTCTCGACGGCTCGACGTCGCTCGAGGAACTCGGCCGCATCGTCGACCTGACCGAGCGGATGTAAGGGGCCGGCGCCCGTGTCGCTGTACACCTACAAGGCGGTCGATCCCGACGGGCGTTCGGTTCTCGGACGCATCGACGCGCTCAACCTCGTCGACCTCGAGATGCGGCTGCGGCGCATGGAACTCGACCTCGTCACCGGCGCACCGATCACCAGCCGCAGCGTTTTCGGCAACAGCGGCGTTCCGCGCCGCGAGATGATCCACTTCTGCTTCCACCTCGAGCTGCTGGTGCGCGCCGGCGTGCCGATCATCGAAGGCCTGTCGGACCTGCGCGACAGCCTCGAACATCCGCGCTTTCGCGAAGTCGTCGCCGGCCTCATCGAGTCGATCGAGGGCGGCCAGAAGCTGTCGCAGGCGATGGCCGAGCAGAGCAAGGTGTTCGACAAGGTCTTCGTCAGCCTGATCGGCGCCGGCGAAAAAACCGGCCGCCTGCCCGAGGTCCTGCACAGCCTGAGCGAATCCTTGAAATGGGAAGACGAACTCGCCTCGCAGACCAAGAAGCTGATCATGTACCCGGCCTTCGTCGGCACCATCGTCATCGCCGCGACCTTCTTCCTGATGGTCTACATGGTGCCGCAACTCAAGCAATTCGTGAAAAACATGGGCCAGGTGCTGCCGCTCCAGACGCAGCTGCTGTTCTACGTTTCCGACCTGCTCGTTGCCTACTGGTATCTCGCGCTGCTGCTGCCGGCTCTGGCCTTCCTCGCGCTCAAGATCGCGCTCGAGCGCAACCCGCTGGTGCGCGTTCGCTACGACGCCATCAAGCTGCGGCTGCCGCTGGTCGGGCCCATCCTGCGCAAGATCATCCTTTCGCGCTTTGCCAATACCTTTGCCCTGCTCTATTCGTCGGGAATCCCGATTCTCGAATCGATCCGCACGACGCAGGACGTCGTCGGCAATCTCATCGTGCGGCGCGGCCTGCAGCGCGTCGAACAACTGATCAGCGAAGGTCAGAATGTCACCGCGGCGTTTCACAGCATCGGCTTCTTCCCGCCGCTCGTCATCCGCATGCTGCGCGTCGGCGAAAGCACCGGGGCACTCGATACCGCGCTGATCAACGTCAGTTACTTCTATAATCGGGACGTCAAGGAGTCGGTCGAAAAGGTCCAGCAACTGATCGAGCCGATGCTCACCGTCGTCCTCGGCTGCCTGCTCGGATGGATCATGCTCTCCGTCCTCGGGCCGGTCTATGATGTCATCAGCAAGATAAAAGCCTGACAGACCCTCTGCCCAAGCCAATGAAAACCAGCCGCCTGCTCTACCTCAGCGCCCACCAGATGACGGCTTATCGCTGGCATTCGGGCGAGCTGGCGCTTGAAGGACTGTTCGCCACGACGGCCGAAGGCCACCTCGAATTTGCCGCTTACCTCGCGCAGCATCGTGACAGCATTTTCTCGCTACTGGCCAACGTCTCCGAAGAAGGCTTCCACATCGAGACGATCCCGTTCTTGCGCGGCGCCGATCGCCAAGCGGTCATCGCGCGCAAACTGGCTCAGCTCTTCTTCAACGCCACACTGACCGCGTCGCTCTCGCTCGGTTACCAGAAAAGCAAGCGCAAGGACGAGCGCGTCATGCTCGCCGCGCTGACCAACAACGACTTCTTCGCGCCGTGGCTGAGCGCACTGGCCGGCGCCCGTGTCGCGCTGGCCGGGATTTACTCGCTGCCGCTGCTCGCCCCCGCGCTGCTGCGCCGGCTGGCACTCGGCGAGGATCAGTGCCTGTTGCTGACGGTCCAGGACCAGAGCATCCGGCAGAGCTATTTCGACAAAGGCGAACTGCACTTTTCGCGCCTCTCGCCGCTGACCAACAGCAGCATCGGCGGCATCGCGCAGGCCTTTTCGGGCGAAACGATCAAACTCCAGCAATACCTCGCGAGCCAGCGTCTGATCGGGCGCGGCCAGCCGATCACGGCACACGTCCTGGTGCACCCGGGCGCACTCCGAGTCGTCCAGAACAGTTGCGTGGACAGCGCGACGATTCGGTACAACTTTCTTGACATCGAGGACTGCGCACGGAGAACCGGGCTCAAGACGCTGCTGCCGGACACCCATTGCGAACAACTTTTCCTCAACGTGCTGGCCACCTCGCCGCCGCGTATCCAGTTCGCCGACGACGAGCGGCGTCACGTTCACCATCTCGGCCAGATTCGTTCAGGCCTGCAGCGCGCTGGCGCCGCCGCGCTGATCGCCTGCCTGCTCTTCGCGGCGACGATCCTGTTTGACAGCCAGGGCATCAACCGCGAGACCGCGACGCTGCAAAATGCGGCCAATGCGTCGCGTCGCAGTTATGACGAGGTGGTCAAGACCTTCCCGCCGATTCCGACCGATAATACGACGCTGCGCCGTGTCATCGACCGCTATGTCGAACTCGAAGCGAAGACCGCAGCGCCCGACGGGCTTTACCACGAAATCAGCCGTGCGCTGCAGGTCGCTCCGGCCGCCGAGATCGAGCGCCTCGACTGGAAGGTCGGCGGCGGCGAAGCAACAAGCGGCGCCGTAACCGCCCCCACCCCGGGCGTTGCGCCGCTCGCCGCGGACAACGAAGCGATCGTCGTCGTCGGCACGCTGCGGCTCGGTGCCAATGCCAACGCGCGGCAAATGCTTGCCGCCTTCGACCGTTTCATCGAAACCTTGGCCGCCAACCCGAAACTGCGCGTCGACGTCCTCCAGCGCCCCTTCGACATCGAACCTGGGAAGTCGCTCAAGGGCGGAGATACGACGCTCGAAGACAACAAACCGCGTTCGTTCAGCGTCCACGTCAGCCGGAAGATCGGATCATGAAACTCACGGGCGCCGACTTTCCCAGACTGCAACTGAGCGTGCTCGCCGCGTTGGTGATGATCGCCGTCGGCGCGGCAAGCGTGGTTTTCGCATTGAACGCGCTCAAGGCGGCAAGGGTCGGGCGCGCCGCGGCACAAAGCGACGCCCGCGAATTCGACGGCAAGTTCAGGCGGGTACGCAACGAAGAGAACGAAATCAGAGAGAAGTCGGCCATCTTCGCGGCACTGCAAAAGCGTGGCATCGTCGGCGAGGAAAAGCGGCTCGAATGGGTCGAACTGATCAAGGAAATTCGCGACAAGCGCCGGCTCATCGACCTGCAGTATGAAATTGCTCCGCAACGCGCTCTCGACCCGGCGCCGGCCAGCGCGACCGGTGCCGCCAGTGCCACCAGTAGTTTCGCCTTCTACTCGAGCAGCATGCGCGTGCAGCTCAAACTGCTGCACGAGGAAGATCTCGTGCGCCTGCTCGGCGACCTGCGCCGGCAAGCCACGGCACTGATCCAGGTCAAGGCCTGCAGCGTCGCGCGCCTGCCGAGCGGCGCCGGCGAAAGCTGGGAACATGGCCAGTTACAGGCCGACTGTCAGATCGACTGGACCACTGTGCGCGAAGTGGCCGGCAAAACGGGAAGCAGCCAATGAACCGGCTGACGCAGCCTCTGCGCCACAGCGCCCGCCTGTCCGGCCTGCTCGCCACGCTCATCGTCGGTCTCGCGGTCTGCCCGACGGCGAGCGCCGAAGACGAACTGGGCCGCCTGTTCTTCACTCCCGAGCGCCGCCAGCATCTCGACCGCCTGCGTCAGTTCAATATCCAGCAGAAGGAAGAAATCCCCGCCGATCCGACGCTGACGATCAACGGCGTCGTTACCCGCAGCAGTGGCAAACGCACCGTATGGGTCAACGGCGTCGCGCAGAACGAACGCGAAGCGCAGAGCGGGGCAACAATCACCCCGAACCGCAAGGACCCGGGCAAAGTCGTCATCGACACCGGCGAGGCGCCACCCGCCGCCGCCAGGGTCGGCGACACCGTCAACCGCACGACGGGCGAAGCCACTGGGCTGCTCGGTAGCGGACGCATCGGCATCACGCCAGCCGGCGCAAAATAGGCCATGTGGCGAAACCGTTTTTTGTCGCCTTCTGACAACCAGCGTGGGGCAGCACTGCTGGTATTCATGCTGTTTATTTTTCTCGCGGCCACTACCTTGTTCCTGGCGAGAATCAACGCCAGCGGCGCTCGCAACAACGTTGACCAAGTGACGACGAGTGCCTTGGCTCAAGCCAAGGAGGCACTGATCGGAAGAGCTGCTAGCAACATTAACCGCCCGGGAAGCCTTCCCTGTCCCGACACCAACGATAACGGCACAGCTCCGCTTTTTGTTGGCGCGGGAAATCAGTGCCCTTCTTATCTCGGTCGCTTGCCATGGAAAACATTAGACCTGCCTGAACCTCTCGACGGGAATGGCGATACGCTGTGGTATGCGTTCTCTCCCGGACTGCGCGACAGTTCAGTTGCGCAGCCAATTAATTCAGTAAAAACGCTCGAATTGACGTTCGACAACGCGCCCAATGTCGCCGCGATAATTTTTTCCCCGGGCAGCCCGCTAGAAAGCCAGAGCGGACGGCGAAGTGTAGACGTAGCGGACTACCTGGACGGAAGCAACAAGGACGGCAATAGCAACTATGTTTCGGGGCCGCCCTCCGCGAACTTCAACGACAAGGCGCTGGTCATCACCCGCGAGGAGCTTTTTCGCACCGTCAATCAGCGCGTTTTGGCCGATGTGCGCGGTTCCGACATGGCGCCGTTGCCGCTCAGCGAAGGCTTACGCTATTACCATATCATTCACGGATTTTTCCCGTGGGCCGACACTGACGGCGATGGTATTGAGAACGTTGGCGAAACGGACGGTACGCTGCCCTTTAATGCCCTTAACTTAAAGGGTTGGTTAAATTCTAACGGTTGGTTGCAGCTGATTGCGTACAAGCGGATCAACGCAGGCTTGATCAGTATCGCGATCGCAGGCAGCAGCAAAACCCTGGACGTCATTCCATGCCCGAGTTCACCATGCCCCTGAGGACTGCCGCTGCGGCGAAATCACGCGGATTCACGCTCGTGGAAACAGCGATCGTCCTCATCATCGTCGGCCTGCTGCTCGGCAGTCTCATCCCACCGCTGTCTGCGCAACTTGAACAGCGAAATTACAAGGAGACACAGCAACAGATGAGCGAAATACGCGAAGCGCTGATTGGCTTTGCGGTCACCAACAAACGCTTCCCCAGACCTGCCACTTCGGCGATCGACGGTGCCGAGAAGACGGCAGATTGCGCGGACGACCTGGCATGCACCGGCTTCATCCCGTGGGCGACGCTCGGGGTTAAAAAAACCGACGCTTGGAATAAGTTGATCCGTTATAGCGTCACCCGGGCGTACGCGTCCACCATTCCCTTCAACCTGACCAGCATAGGCAACAAGAAAGTGCGTACCCGCGATAGCGCCGGCACCATGAGCTATCTTCTCGGCCCCCCTGGCGCGTGTAGTCTGACATTGACGTGCTCCCCGGCGGTTATTTATTCAGCAGGCAAGATGAACTGGGGGTACAGCGAAGACGGAACCGCTTTACCCGACAATTCGGCGACCAACGCTGACGAAGACGCTAATGCGACCGCGACCACGGTATTTTTTGCGCGAGATCAATCAACTGTGCCTACCGGTGGTGAGTTTGACGATATTGTCGTATGGATTCCAACCTATGTTCTGATGAATCGCATGATTGCAGCGGCGCAACTTCCTTAGCAACTTCGAATTCCATGCGTACATTTGCGATCAAATCGTTCGCCAAGACAATGACATCGTCAGACACTCCATGAGTGAGCAAAACGGTTTCCTCGAGCGGGTGCGCCAAGCCGGAATCCTGGCAAGCGATTCCGACGAACTGCGCCTGCAAAAATCGCTGCTGATTTTCGCCACCGGGCTGATCAGCTTCGCTTCGATGCTCTGGTTGTTCATCTATTGGCAGCTCGGGCCGCAGTTTTCGTCGACGATTCCCTTCGTCTTCCAGTTGCTGCTCGTCGGCAACCTGATTGTTTATCTCAAAACGCAGAACTTCGACGCGTTCCGCCAGATCCAGTTGGCGCTGTTTCTGTTCATGCCCTTTGTCGCGCAGTGGAGCATGGGCAACTTCATTACGGCGAGCGGCGTCAGCCTGTGGGCACTGCTGGCGCCGATTGGCGCGGTGCTGTTCATCGGTCCGCACGAGGCGATCGGCTGGTTCATCGGCTACCTTTTCCTCACCGCGCTGTCCGGCGGTTTCGACTATTACCTGGCCGATTCGCTGATCACACCGTTCAAGGTGCCGACGCAGACGACGGTGTTCTTTTTCGCACTCAACTTCGCCGCGGTATCGACGATCGTTTTCCTGCTGCTGCGCTATTCGGCGAGCGAAAAGCAGAAGATTCAGGCGCATCTGGAAGAAGTCTTCGAGCAACTGAAGATCGAACAGGATCGCTCCGAGCGATTATTGCTCAATATTCTGCCCGGGCCGATCGCCGAGCGCCTGAAGAACAGTAATCAGACGATCGCCGACGGATTTGCCGACGTCTCGGTGATGTTCGTCGACATCGTAAACTTCACCCGGATCGCCGAAGGCCTGAGCCCGCAACAGGTGTTTGCCATGCTCAACAAGATTTTCTCGTCGTTTGACGAACTCGCCGAAAAGTTCGGACTGGAGAAGATCAAGACGATCGGCGATGCCTATATGGTGGCCGGCGGGCTCAATGACGAGTGCACTGACTATACGAAGACCCTGGTCGATATGGCGCTCGAAATGCGCGACCTGTTGCAGCGCGACTTCCAGGTCAACCAGATGCGCCTCGAAGTCCGCATCGGGATAGGCACCGGCCCGGTCGTCGCCGGCGTCGTCGGCAAGAAGAAATTCATTTACGACCTGTGGGGCGACACCGTCAACATCGCCAGCCGCATCACCAGCGAAGGCGTCCCGGGCGTAGTGCAGGTCGACGAAACGACTTACCGGCGACTGCAGGCTGATTTTGCCTTCCACGAAGCGCAGGAAATCGTTCTCAAGGGCAAAGGCAAGACGATGGTGTACCGGGCAATCGGCCGCAAAACGGCGCCGGTGATGATGGCAGAACGCGTGTGAAGCGCAAAAACGCGATCGCGCCGAAAACAACGCGATGACTTAATGTTGATGACCTAAATGCTTTTCTTCGCGTTCGCCGTGCTCGGCGCAGTCGATTCGCATTGCTGCGCTGCAAACACCCCGCGCAACTCGAAGCACACCTCTGTCGCCCGGTTACTGGCCAGACGCAGTTCGTAGCCGTACGCTTCGGCCTGCCGCGCGGCGTGATAGAGACCGATCCCCAAGCCATTTTCCGACGGCACCGGCACTCTCAGCACGAAGCGCGCGATATCTTCGCGCACCGGGCTGCCGCTGTCACAGACACTCAGGCCGGCGCCGTCGGCGAAAAGCGTGACACGAACGACGAGTCCGCTCTCACTCAGGCGTTTTATCAACGCGTTGTGCACCAGGTTGTCGGCGACGCTGTCGAAGAGCGCCGCCGGCAAACGCGCATCCCCAGCAAACGCGACCGGACTGAAAACAACTCCAGTGTCGGCATGACGCTGTTGCAGCGCAGCCCACCAGTGTTCAGCCGGCACGCTCTGCGGGTCGCCGCTGCGTTCGACTTGTGGGGTCTGCAATTTCTCCAGCGTCTGCTGCAGACGCTGGGTGATCTGCGGCAACTGCCGCTGCAGCAATTGATTGACGCGCGTGCCGTCGGCGTCGTGCGGTGCCTGCGCGAGAAAGCAGAGGTTGTTCAGCGATTGCAGAAGATTTTTGATGTCGTGCGTCAGGCGCGCACCGGTTTCATGCACGGCGCGCAGGTAACCCATTTGCTGAAGTTCCCGGGCCCGCTGCTTGGCGAGGTAGTACTCGTTAGTCAGTTGCGCGAGCAGGTGGAAATGCCAGACCAGCGCCGGGCTGAGCGCGTGTCGCGTATACAGGGTGACGGTCAGCGGTCGGTTGGGAAAGTCCTCGCGAAAGCGTGACGTCTCGCCAAACCGGCCCGAACCGGCTTCGGCCCCGCTGGCCGGCGCCCAGGCGCCGCCGGCGATCCAGGGCAACTCGAGCATGCGCTCGAATGACTTCAAGATAAACTCGTCCGGGTCGTTTTCGCTTTGCGCGCATTCGATCAGCCGTTGCAGCCAGGTCTCGAAGGGCAGA
>JBBRXI010000009.1:0-21108 GCA_038248575.1 Burkholderiales bacterium
AGCCGGCCGTGGCCGACGGATTTTCGAGATGCTGTCCGAGTAGTTCGACGTTGCGCTGGTTGGCTTTCCAGCCGGCGTCAAAAAAATCGCCGAGCACCGGGACGAGGCCGATGATTCCGTCGACGGCGACGTTCGCCAGCATGCGCAGCAGGACGCTGTGCGGCACGCCGAGCCGCGCCGCCTGGGTGACGATATAGCCCGAAATGGCAAGCCCGGCGACGTCGCCGAAAAACGGCAGAAGGCCGAGCAGCGGGTCGATGCCGACGCGCAAGCCGCCAGGCAGGCGGATCGAGTTATCGAGCAGCCAGGCGAGCGACGTGAGTTGCTCGTGCGCCTTGGCGTTTTTCGGCGAAATCTTTGGCCCGGCGGCGGGCCGGCGATAGTGATTCATAAGCTCTCCGATGGCTAATACGCGCGCGCAAAACGCATCGACGCTGTCGTTTGAGGCGCGAATACAGCATGGCCGGCGTTAGACATACCTTGTCCTTGCCGAGCGCGCGCGCTAGTCTGACTGTTTTTGCGGTGATAAGAATGCGTGTCGACAAAAAGAAGATCGAAAGTCGAGCAACCCGCAACGTTTTTCTGCCTGGCGCGGCGCGCGCCCGGCCGCGCCGATTGATCTGGAGCAATAAAAATCACGGCTCCATAGTCATTAGCGAAAAAGAGGGTCGCTTCAATGCACTGGTCTTGACGTCAGTTCAGCTTAATATTTGCTCAGGCACTGTTACTCGTTTTCTCAATCACACCGTTTTTTTTCACAAGGAGTTAGTTACGGGAAACGTTCAAACTACGGCAAAACCGGCGGCTGCGCAGCGCTTGCTGCGTGCGCCCTGCACGACATGTGCGACCTGCGTGTCAATCGATCGCCGGCGGCTTTGACGCCTAGTGAGTGGCGGGCAAGCCCGCCAAGCCGGCCTGCCCACCTTGCATGACACGATGAACGCTACCGACCGGCAGTAAACCCCAACCTCAAAGGCCACGTCATCATGCAAAAACCCACCATTCAGTCTTTTTTTGATCACGACACCTTCACCGTGACCCATGTGGTGTCCGACCCGGTGCACCGGCGCGCCGCAATCATCGACAGCGTGCTGGACTACGACGCCAAATCCGGCCGCACCGCGCACGCCAGTGCCGACAAAGTGGTGGCCTATGTGAAACAAACCGGACTGATTGTGGACTGGCTGCTGGAGACGCATGCTCACGCCGACCACCTGTCGGCAGCCCCGTTCCTGCAAGCGCAGTTGGGTGGCAGGATTGGCATTGGCCGACACATTTGCGCGGTGCAAGACGTGTTCAAAAAAGTTTTCAATGCCAAGGACATGAACACGGAAGGCGCCGAGTTTGACCGTCTGTTTGAAGATGGTGAGGCGTTCAAAATTGGTGACCTGGACGTACGCGTCATGCACACCCCGGGACATACCCCGGCCTGCTTGACCTATGTCGTGGGCCTCGACGCGTTTGTCGGCGACACCCTGTTCATGCCGGACTACGGCACGGCGCGCTGCGACTTCCCCGGGGGTGACGCGGCGACGCTGTTTCAGTCCATCCAGAAGGTGCTGGCTCTGCCTCCGGAGACCCGGCTGCACCTGTGCCACGACTACCCGCCCGCCGGTCGTGCGCCGGCCTGGGAAACCACGGTGGCCGAGGAGCGCGCACACAACATCCATGTGCACGCGGGCGTGAGCCAGGGCGAGTTCGTTGCCCTGCGCAGCGCACGCGACAAGACTTTGGCCATGCCAGTGCTGATCTTGCCCGCCGTGCAGGTGAACGTGCGCGCCGGTCATCTGCCGCCGCCAGAGGACAACGGCGTGACTTACCTTAAAATCCCCATCAACGCGCTTTAATCATACTCATGGATATCTGGATCGTGACTGCGGCACTCGGGGCGCTCATTGGCCTCGTGTTGGCCCTCACGGGGGCTGGCGGTGGTGTGCTGGCTATTCCACTGTTGGTCTTTGCTTTGCATTTGCCAGTCCAGCAAGCCGCGCCAGTGGGTCTGGTGGCTGTCGGGCTCGCATCAGCGCTGGGCGCGGCCCTGGGGCTGCGGCAGGGCATTGTTCGCTATCGGGCGGCCGGATTGATTGGCGCCACCGGCATGCTGGTGGCGCCGCTGGGGGTGCTGCTGGCCCAGCAACTGCCCAACCGGCCGCTGCTCGGTGCGTTTGCAATCGTCCTGGTTTACAGCGCTTGGCGCATACTCAAGCGCCCGTCGTCGAATGAAATCGACCCCGCCGGCGTACCTTGCCATGTCAGCCCCACCGACCACCGCCTGACTTGGACCCGACCCTGCGCCCGAGCGCTGGCGGGTACGGGTCTGGTGTCCGGGCTGATGAGCGGCCTGTTAGGGGTTGGCGGTGGCTTTGTCATCATTCCCGCGCTGACGCGCTACACCGACCTGGACCCGCGCAGCATTCAGGTCACCTCGCTGGCAGTGATCGCGCTGGTGTCTGTGAGCGGGGTCACGGCGGCGGCTATGCAGGGGGTTCTGCCTTGGCACATTGCGCAACCCTTCGCCCTGGGCGCGATGGTGGCGCTGCTGTTGGGGCGGCAAGTGGCAGGTAAGCTCGACGCCAAACGCCTGCAACAAGCGTTTGCGTGGTTCACCTTGATGGTGGCGTTGTTGATGCTCGCCCGAGCTTTCGGATGGATCGTGGTGTGAGCTCAGCCGAAGTTGCGCATTAAAACGTACAGCGACGTGCCGACGACGATGCTCAGCAGCGGATTTCGGCTGCGCCATTGCACGAGCACGACAAGGCTGACGGCGAGTAGCTCCGGCCACGGGCCGGTCGGGTGTTCGAGGGCGGCGCCGGTCAGCGAATGGACGAGCAGCAGCGTCATGATGGCGAGCGGCAGAAACTCGCCGAGCGCGCGCGCCAGCGCGTGCTGGTTCAGCCACTGTGCGGCGACGAAGGGCAATGCGCGCAAGGCAAAGGTGACGAGCGCCATCGCCGCAATGACGCCGAGGGCATAACCCGTATCAATCATCGTCGGCTCCGGCCGGCGATCTTGCCTGCCACAACAGTCCGGCGACGATGCTCAGCGCGATCGAGATGACCAGCGCGTGCCGGGCGGCCAGTGGATAGGCGAGGGCGTAGGCGGCGAGCGCAACCCACAACGGGACGGAGCTTTTGCGCGATCGCCACTGCTCGACGGTGAGCACGGCGAAGAGCGCGGCGAGGACGAAATCGAGACCCGCCAGCGCGATGTGCGCCTGCGCGCCGATCGCCGCGCCGGCGACGCTGCCGAGCACCCACCAGCTGTGATTGAGAGCGGCGAGCAGCGCCATCTGGCGGGGGCTCGTCGCCCCCGGCAGGGTGGTGAGGAGCGAGTAGGTCTCATCAGTCAGCGCGAAGACCATGTACCAGCGTAGCGACCAACTTGCCGGCAGGCGATTCATCAGCGACAGGCCGTAAAAAACGTGCCGCGAATTGACGATCAGGGTGGCCAGCGCGATGGTCCCGAGCGGTAGTCCGGCGGCGAGCATGGGGATCATCATGAACTGCGAGGCGCCGGCGTAGACGAGCAGGCTGGCGACCATCGCCAGCCACCAGTCGCCGCCGGCCTGAACGAAGAGGAAGCCAAAGACGGCGCCGAGCGGGATGTAGCCCATGGCCACCGGCGCGGTCAGCGCAAGGACTGAAAACGGCGCGGGAGCGCGGTCGCTGGGCAGAATTTGGTGCTCGGTCATGATCGGCGCAGTAGAGCGGGCAGCCGGCATTGTACCCGGATGGCGCACGCTGGTCGGGTGCTACGCGCCGCATCACGACGCGGCGGTGCCGGCGCGGCGTGATAAAATCAGTCCCGATGGATATCATGATCAATGGCGAACTTCGCCACTTCCCCGCTCCACTGACCGTCGCCGCGCTCGTCGAAGTGCTCGGCTACACCGGCAAGCGCATCGCTGTCGAACGCAACGGCGAAATCGTCGCGCGCGGCCGTCACGCCGGGACGGCTCTGGAGGGCGGTGACAACATTGAAATCGTCGTCGCCGTTGGTGGCGGCTGACGAATTTCCCCGCTCACGCCAAATCGCTGAGGAAAACCCATGAACGATCTCGCCCATTGCCTGACCATTGCCGGCCGGACCTACCGCTCGCGACTGCTCGTCGGGACCGGCAAGTACAAGGATTTTCAAGAGACCCGCGCGGCGATCGACGCCGCGGGTGCCGAGATCGTCACGGTCGCCATCCGCCGCGTCAACATCGGTCAGAACGCCGGCGAGCCGAACCTGCTCGACGCGCTGCCGCCGACGCAATTTACCATCCTGCCCAATACCGCCGGCTGCTATACGGCAGACGACGCGGTGCGCACGCTGCGCCTGGGGCGCGAACTGCTCGACGGTCACACGCTGTGCAAACTCGAAGTGCTCGGCGACCCGACCAACCTGTTCCCGAACATGCCGGAAACGCTGAAAGCTGCGGCGACGCTGGTCAAGGATGGTTTTCAGGTGATGGTCTACTGCGCCGACGATCCGATCCAGGCGAAGATGCTCGAAGAAATCGGTTGCGTCGCGATCATGCCGCTCGCTTCGCTGATCGGCTCGGGAATGGGCATCGTCAATCCGTGGAACCTGCGCCTCATCATCGATCAGGCCAAGGTCCCGGTGCTTGTTGACGCCGGCGTCGGCACCGCGTCGGACGCGGCGATCGCCATGGAACTCGGTTGCGACGGCGTACTGATGAACACCGCCATCGCGCACGCCAAAGATCCGCTGCTGATGGGCAGTGCGATGAAAAAAGCCGTCGAGGCCGGGCGTGAAGCCTTCCTCGCCGGGCGCATGCCGAGGAAATACTATACGGCCGATCCGTCTTCACCGACAAGCGGGCTGATCGGTTCCTGAGTGAATCTCGTCGACCAGCCGCAGGAGAGCGCCGGCCAGCCCGGGCTGTTGCGCAGCGCCGGGCATATCCGCAGTTTCGTCCTGCGCCAGGGCCGCGTTTCGAACGCTCAGCTGCGTTATTACGAAGGCATGATGGCCGAGATCGGCATCCCTTACGTGCCGGCGCCGCATGACTTGGCGACCGTTTTCGGTCGCAGCGCTGAAGTGGCACCGAAAATCGTCGAAATCGGTTTCGGCATGGGCGAGACCTCGGCGCAGATCGCCGCCGCCAACCCCGACCAGGATTACCTTGGCATCGAGGTGCATACACCCGGTGTCGGCAGCCTGTGCAAGCTCGTCGCTGAAGGCGGGCTGAGCAACCTGCGCATCGTCCAGCACGACGCCGTCGAAGTTCTGCGCGACATGATCGTCGCTGACACGCTCGCCGGCGCGCACATCTTCTTCCCCGACCCGTGGCCGAAGAAACGCCATCACAAGCGCCGCCTGATCCAGCCGCCACTCGTCGCGCTGCTCGCCAGCCGCCTCAAGCCGGGCGGTTATTTGCACTGCGCGACCGACTGGGAAGAATACGCGCAGCAGATGCTCGAGGTCCTGTCGGCCGAGCCCTTGCTGGAAAACACCGCGGCGGGGTTTGCGCCGCGCCCCGATTACCGGCCGCTGACCAAGTTCGAGCAGCGCGGCCTGCGGTTCGGGCACGGCGTCTGGGACGTGATTTTCCGCCGCCGCGGCGCGTCGTAGGCCGGCCGGCGCCGTCCCCCGCCGCGTGCTTCAGTCGGTCCGCTTGCCGCGCTGGGCATTGGCCTTGGCTTGCGTGTGGTCGGCAGGCGCCTGTTTGACGCAGGTGCTCTTCGGTTTTCCCGAAAGGTCGTCGCATTTTTCATTGGCGAAGCCACGCCCAACTCGCAACTTCGCCGGGCGCGCGTGTTCCCAGGCCGTTTCCTGACCGCGCCTGGTTTTTAAGGCAGCAGCTGGAAATGGGCGGGAACGATCAGTTCCCGGCTGGTCGCCCCGATCTGTTTGCCCATCGCGTAAGCGGCCTTGATCGCCGCGTTGTCGAGGATCGCGTGGCCGCTGCTCTGGGCGATGCCGACGTCGAGTATTTCGCCGTCGTCGCCGAGCTTGAGGATCAGCCAGACGTCGCCTTCGATGCCACGGGCGACCGCCTCGGGCGGATAAAACAGCTGTTTCGACAATTTGCGCTGCGCGCTTTGTACTTCGCGCACCGCGTTCTTTGTTGGGGCTTTAGGAATGGCACGGGGCGAGGGCACGGGCGCCGGCGGTTTTGCTTGCGGCGCTGGTTCGGCGTCGATGGTATTCTTGAGCAAGAGATCGGCCGGCGCCGCCTCGACTTTGGGCGGCAGACGCAAGGTCGCCTGCAAGGGCGGGCGCGGCTGGGCCGGCAACAAGCGCTGTAGCAGGTCGGGAGCGAGCAGGCCGGCGTGCAAGGCAAGCGAGAACGCAAGGGCGGGGATCAGGCGGAACGTCATCGCGCCCTATTGTGCAACAAATTCGCGCTCGGACGTGTGCGCTGAGGTTCCGCGATGAGCCGGCGTGATGGAGGGTTTGCAATGGGGTTGTTGGTTACACGGGCGCGCGCGTTATTCATTGGTCTCTGTCTGATGGCTGGAACGGCGTGCGCGGCACTGCCCGACCCGGTCACTTTTGCCTGGATTGTCGAACGCGGCGATATCGGCAAAGTGAGGTCCTGGCTCGATGAGGGTCTTGACCCTGAGTTTCAGGGCAGCCAGATCGGCTCGGGCCTGATGATCGCCGCCTGGAACGGCAATGTCGACATGATGGGGCTGTTCGTCGCGCGCGGGGCAAATCCGCAGCGCGCCAATCGCAACGGCGAGCAGCCGCTCCAGCTTGCCGCGTGGAACGGACATACGCAGGCGGTCAAATGGCTGCTCGAACGCGGCGCGCCGCTCAACCGCCAGGGCAACGGCTGGGGCGCGCTGCATTACGCGGTATTTAACGGGCATCACGAACTGGCGCGTTACCTGATCGAGCGTGGCGCCGAGGTCAATGCGCGTTCGCCGAACGGCTCGACGCCGCTGATGCTCGCCGCGCGCGAGGGGCGCGAGGATCTGACCAAGACGCTGCTCGAATCGGGTGCCGACCCGCGCCTCAAGAGCGACTGGGGCGACAGCGCGCTGACTATGGCGATGCGCTACGAACACTACCGGTTGGGCAAGATGATCTCGTCGCCGGAAGAGTTCGCCATCGCCGTCAAGGCGCCGAAGGAAACCTTCGGCGAACCGGCCCGGTCGGCGTCGGCGCCGAGCGAAATCGAGGAGTTGCTGCAGAAGATTCGCCAAGCCGAAGCCGAGGGGCGGCCGAGCGAGGCCTTGCACGCGGCTTTGCTGGTCGCGGTGAATAACTTTCGCCAGCAAGCGATGGCGCGCAAGGCGGCGCAAAAACCGATGCCGCTGCCCTACCAGCCCAAATCGATCGTGATCACCGCCAAGCGCGGCAATCCGGCCGCCGAGCGCGCGCAGATCATGGTCAACGGCAGGCCCTATACGCCGACCGTCGGCTTTCCCAAGCCAGGAGCCCAGGCCGGCGCGGTCAGCGTGACGCCGGTCGAGCGCGCAACGCACGCGCAGATCGCCGAACTGATGCGTCAGATTCGCCTGAGCGAGGCGCAGGGCCGGCCAGCGACCGAGATGCGCCGCCAACTCGCGGATCTCGTCGACTCTCTCAACGCGCGCTAGACGCGCTATTGCGGGCGCACGATGCGCTTTTGCGTCGCCGCGTCGAACCAGTGCAGGCGGTCGGCGCGCGGCGTCACGTGAATGGTGCTGCCGAGTTCGGGAACCGCCTGACCCTCGTCGGTCCGGATGATCACCAGTTCGTCGCCGCCGCCGTGCAGCCAGCGCCCATAAACGAGCCGTTCGGCGCCCAGCGTTTCGATCGCATCGACGCTCAAGCCCCAGCCACCGGGGGTGATTTCGAGGTGCTCGGGGCGTATCCCGAGTATCGTTCCCGGCCGTGCCTCGGGAGCATTTTTCAGGAGATTCATCGGCGGCGAACCGATAAAGGTCGCGACGAAGGTCGACGCCGGAGCGCTATAGACCTCGTCGGGCGTTGCGAACTGCTCCATGACGCCGGCGTTCATGACGATCATTCGCTGCGCCAGCGTCATCGCCTCGACCTGGTCGTGGGTGACAAAGAGCGAGGTGATCCCAAGTTCGCGATGCAGCTTCTGGATTTCAAGCCGGGTGTGCGCGCGCAGTTTCGCATCGAGGTTGGAGAGCGGTTCGTCGAAGAGAAAGACCTGCGGCTGGCGAACGATCGCCCGGCCCATCGCCACGCGCTGGCGCTGTCCGCCCGAAAGCTCGCGCGGCTTGCGCTGCATGTAGTCGCCGATCTCGAGAATTTTTGCCGCCTTGGCGACGCGCGCTTTGATCTCGTCCATCGGCACCTTGGCGATCTTCAGGCCGTAAGCCATGTTGTCGAAGACGTTCATGTGCGGGTAGAGCGCGTAGTTCTGGAAGACCATGGCGATGTCGCGCTCGGACGGCTCCAGGTCATTGACGACGCGGCCGCCAATCGAGATTTCGCCGCCGGTGATTTCCTCGAGTCCGGCGACCATGCGCAGCAGCGTCGATTTTCCGCACCCCGAAGGGCCGACGACGACGATGAATTCGCCGTCGGAAATTTCCGCATTGACGCCATGAATGACCTGGTTGGCGGTTTTTCCGCTGCCGTAGATTTTAATGACGTTATTCAGGGTGATCGATGCCATAGGGTTCAGTTCGGGTCAGTTTGAGCCGGCTCGGCAGGTTAGGAGATTTTTCGGAGCGGTGCGGATCGCACGCCTATTTTTCGGTATCGACCAGCCCTTTGACGAACCACTTCTGCATCAGCATGACAACCACGGCGGGCGGTAGCATGGCGAGGATGGCGGTGGCCATGACGACATTCCATTCGGTATAGGAATCGCCGCCGATCAGGCGCTTGATTCCCATCACCACCGGGTACATGTCCTCGCTGGTCGTCATCAACAGGGGCCAGAGATACTGGTTCCAGCCATAAATGAACTGGATGACGAAGAGCGCGGCGGTGCTGGTCGCCGACAAGGGCAGCAAGACGTCCTTGAAAAAACGCATCGGTCCGGCGCCGTCAATGCGCGCCGCCTCGACCAGCTCGTCGGGTACGGTCAGGAAAAACTGGCGGAAAAGGAAAGTCGCGGTCGCCGAAGCGATCAGCGGTATCGACAGGCCGGCGTAGGTATTGAGCATGCCGAGCGAGGCGACGACCTCGTAGGTCGGGCCGATGCGCACCTCAACCGGCAACATCAGGGTGACGAAAATCATCCAGAAAACGAGGTTGCGAAACGGAAAGCGGAAATAGACGATGGCAAAGGCCGAGAGCATCGACATCGTGATCTTGCCGAGCGGAATGATCAGCGCCGTGACGAGGCTGACCCACATCATCGGCGCAGCACCCGCAATCCGGCTGCCGGCCGCGCTTTCGCCGCCGAACAGCGCCGTCTTGTAGGTTTCCAGCGCGTGCGTTCCGGGCAGCATCGACATCGGAATCGACTGCGTGATCTGCTCGGCACTTTGCGTCGAAGCGACAACGGTCAGGTACAAGGGAAAGGCGATAACGGCCACGCCAGCCAAGAGAATCACATGCGAGAGAAAGGTCAGGCCGGGACGACGTTCGATCATTTTCAGTACTGCACTTTCTTTTCGACAAAACGGAACTGGATCACCGTCAGCGTGATGACGATGCACATCAGCACCACGGACTGGGCGGCCGACCCGGCCATGTCCATGGCCTTGAAGCCGTCGTAATAGACCTTGTAGACGAGGATCGAAGTGTCTTTGCCGGGACCGCCCTTGGTCGTCGCATCGATGATGCCGAAGGTATCGAAAAAGGCGTAGACGACGTTGATGACGAGCAGGAAGAAGGTGGTCGGCGAGAGCAGCGGAAAAACGATCGTCCAGAAGCGGCGCCACGGCGAAGCGCCGTCGATGGCGGCGGCTTCGATAAGCGACTTGGGAATCGATTGCAATCCGGCAAGAAAGAACAGGAAGTTGTAGGAAATCTGCTTCCAGACGGCGGCGACGACGATCAGCGCCATCGCGTGGTTCGAATTGAGCAGATGATTCCAGTCAAGGCCCAGCATGCGCAGCCAGTAGGCGACGACGCCCATCGGCGAGGCGAACATGAACAGCCAGAGCACGCCGGCGACGACTGGGGCGACGGCATACGGCCAGATGAGCAGAGTCTTGTATACGCCGGCGCCGCGCAACACGCGATTGGCCATGGTCGCCAGCAAAAGGGAAATGCTCAGCCCGCAGACGGCGACGAGGAACGAGAAGAAGGCCGTCGTCTTGAACGATTCGAGGTAGCTCGCATCGGCGAACAGGCGCTCGAAGTTCTCCAGGCCGACGAATTCGGTGACGCCGCCAAAGGCGTCCTGTGACAGGACGCTCTGGCGCAGCGCCTGCGCTGCCGGCCAGAAAAAGAAAACGAGAACGATGGCCATCTGCGGCGCGATGAGCACCCAGGGCAACCACGAGGACCGGAAGCGGACGCGTTTTTCCATAAAGGAACCCGGCTTTTTGGGCCGGGCTGAGAAGTTATGACTTGTTGGCTTTCTGGAAACGCTCAAGCTGCTCGTTGCCTCGGCTGACGGCGGTGTCGAGACCTTCCTTCGCCGATTTCTTGCCGGCCCAGACCTGTTCGAGTTCTTCGTCGATGATATTGCGAATTTGCACGAAGTTGCCGAGCCGGATACCGCGCGACTTGTCGGTGGTCTTGCGGATCATTTGCGTCACCGAGACGTCGGTTCCCGGGTTCTCCTTGTAGAAACCGGCCTTTTCGGTCAGTTCGTAGGAGGCGATGGTGACTGGCAGGTAGCCGGTACGCTGGTGACTCTTGGCGGCTTCCTCGGGACGCGAAAGAAAGGCGAAGAACTGGCCGATGCCCTTGTACTCGGCCGGCTTCTTGCCCGACATCACCCACAGGCTGGCGCCACCGATGACGGTATTTTGCGGCGCGCCCTCGACATCCGGGTAATAGGGCAGCGTCGAGATTCCCGAAGCGAATTTGGCATTGCGCTTGACGCTGCCGTAGAGTGCAGAACTCCCGGTGGTCATCGCGCATTCACCGGAAACAAAGGTCGCGTCGGCGGCGTTGCCGCGCCCTTTGTAGACGAACAGCCCCTGTTTGGCCATGTTGGAGAGATTTTCGATATGGCGAACGTGCAGCGGCGTGTTGAAGGTCAGCCGCGTATCGATTCCGCGCATGCCGTTGCCCTTGGTCGCGAACTCGACGTTGTGCCAGGCCGAGAAACTTTCGAGCTGCGTCCAGCTGACCCAGCTCGTGGTGAACGGACAGGCATGGCCGCTGGCCTTGAGCTTGGCCGCCGCCTGCGTCACTTCGGTCCAGGTCTTGGGCGGCTTTTCCGGGTCCATGCCGGCCGCCTTGAAGGCGTCCTTGTTGTAATGGAAAACAGTCGTCGAACTGTTGAACGGGAAGCTCAGCATCTGTCCGTTGGGTGCCGTGTAGTAACCGGCGACGGCGGGAACGTAAGCTGCCGCATCGAATTTGACGCCGGCGTCGGCCATTACCTTGCCGACCGGAACGATCGCGCCCTTGCTCGCCATCATCGTCGCCGTACCGACCTCGAAGACCTGCAGAATGTGCGGCGCGTTGCCGGCGCGATAGGCGGCAACCGCCGCCGTCATCGATTCGTCGTAGCTGCCCTTGAAGGTCGTGACGATCTTGTATTCGCTCTGGCTGGCGTTGAAGCCCTTGGCCAGGTCATTGACCCACTCGCCGAGCGCGCCGGGCATCGAATGCCACCACTGGATTTCGGTCTGGGCCTGTGCCGGCAGCGCGAACAGGGCGGCAAGGGCAAGGACTGCAAATTTTCGATTCATACGGCCTCCTAGAGAAATTGCGACGAATACGGATCTTTCGGTAACCACGAGGGCGAGCGCGCCAGCAAGCGGCCCGGTCGCTCAGCTCGCATTGTACTCCGCGACGATGCTGACGATCTCCGGTGCAGCTGTCAACCGTTGCGCGCGGGGAACAAACATCATCGCGGATGACTGTTGCATAATGATGACAAGCGGTCAGCCGCCCCCCGCAGAAGGACGCAGGATCGGCGAATTAATGGCGTGCGGTATCAACCGGCAGGCGACGGGCGCCTACTCCGGATGCTCGATGAGTTTTTCGGCCGCTGCGTCGCCCGAGTTCTCGGTGTCGGGAAGCGTTTCGTAGCCGATGCTTGAGATTTGCGTGTTGATCCAGCGGATATCGGCGATGAGATCCAGGTGTGCAGAACTGCTTTCCATGGCGTTCGAGACGCCGTCGCTCAGGCGCTTGATGTGCTCGCGCGAACTGTCGTAGCACATCTTCTTGAAATCGCGCTTGCGCTGGATGAGCGCACCGCCGCTCTCCTGGTGCCAGGCCATGACCACTTCGGCGGCAAGCTGGGCGTTGCCGATCAGGTAGCGAAACAGCGTGCCCAATTCGTCCTTGCCGGCCACCGAGAACTGCTTGCCTTCCTTCTTCATCGTCTCGGGGATGCCGATCATCGTCTTGCAGATGACGTCGCCGGCGTTCTCGAGGCTCGCCGTGTAGCGCAAGAGCGCCGTCACCTTGCGCTGGTCGCGCTCGCTGATGCCCTTGCGCGTCAGGTCAACGGCGTACGCGCGCACCGCCTTGAACAGCGAATTGACCTTTTCCTCCATCCGCCGGATGTCGTGCGTTTTTTCCGGTTTGCCGGAGGTGAGCATATCGAGCGTCGCTTCGAGCATGTGCTCGATGGTGCCGAGGATGCGCAGGACTTCGCGTGAGAGCGCGGTGACCGGCAGCAGGCCGCTTTCTTTGCCAGCGTCATCCCTGCCTGGAATGTACTTGGGGCCGAAATCGTCGGCCGGCATTGGCGCGTCGACGAAGAAGTTCTCGAGAAAACGCGCGACCGGATGGACGAAGCCGGCGAAGGCGACGATCAGGAAGAGGTTGAAGAGGATGTGCAGGATGACGACGCGAAAGCTCGCTTCACCCGGAATGAGCGCGTAGAGCCCGTCGATCAGGCGCAGCAGGGTAAAGCCGAGGACGACGCCGGCGAGCTTGAACAGAGCGTGGCCGATGACGATGCGGCGCGCCGGCGCCGCCTGATTCCAGGTCATGATGATCGGCGGAAAGGCGTTGCCGAGGTTGATGCCGAGGATCGCTGCGACGATCAGCGCCGGGTCGACGGTGATGCCGGCGTGGACCAGCGAAGCCCAGAAAAGCAGGATGGCAATCGACGAATGCGCGAGCCAGGTCAGAAGCGCAAAGAGCACGAGGGCGAGAAACAATTCGCTGCCGAGCGATGAAATGATCGTCTTGATCAGCGCGCTCGCGGCGAGCGCGCTCGATACCTGGCTCATGAAGGTCAACGCGACGAGGATCATGGCGATACCGAGCAGGATGCGGCCAACCTGCTTGAGCGGCGAGTCGGTGTCGCTGTAGATCGCGTGCAACAGGTAACCGACGAACATCAGGACCGGCCACAAGGCCTTGAGGTTGAGCGTCAGTAGCGCCGCGACCACGGCACTGCCGGCATCGGCGCCGAGCAGGAGCAGCAGGCCGCCGGCGACCGGCACGGCGCCGAGCGCGGCGAGCGTTGAAGTGAACACCGCGACAGCGATCGAGCTTTGCAGGATCGTCGCCGCGCCGGCCCCGGTGGCCAGCGCGAGCAGCGGATTTTTGAGTGCGCGCGGCAGGTTGCGGCGAATTTCGGCGGCGTAGACGCGCATGACGCCGGTGCGCGCCATACGTACGCCCCACAGTAACAGCGTCGCCGCGCCGAGGATAAGCGACAGTTCATAGGTGCCGGATTCCTGCATTTTTTTCCTTTAACCAGACGCCGGTTGAGCGATCACAGCGGCGAGAGACGGCGTCCGGCCGCGTGACCGACGAGTAGTCCGGCTAGAGCGAACCGAGGTCGTCGAGAACGAGCGTCGGCTGACGTTCGAGTGCCGGAAGCTCCTTGCGTTCGGCCTCGCCGCTCAAGACCAGAATGAAATCGATGCCGGCATTTTCGGCGAGCAGCTTGTCGGTGCTCAGCCGGTCGCCGACCATGACCATCTCGCTCTGGGCAAAACGTTTGAGTAGCGGCGCCAGGACCGCGGTATTCGGCTTGCCGAAAACGAGTTCGGGTAGGCGCCCGGTCGCCGCTTCGTAGAGTTTTACGAAGCTGCCGGTGTCGGGCAGCGGCCCTTTCGTCGACGGGCAGACGAGGTCGGGGTGTGTCGACAGGAAGCGGACGTCGGGGCGCTGCAGCAGCAGGCACGAGGCGGCCAGCTTTTCGTAAGTCAGTTCGGTGTCGTAGGCGAGGACGACGGCCTGGCAGTCAACGCCAGCGCTGAACACCAGTCCGGGAACCGTGTCCTGCAGGAAAGAGCGGAAGCTCGCGTTGCCGACCGGGTAGATATTGCGTATACCCTGGCCGATCAGGTAGTCGACGAGCGGCAAAAGCGGTGAAATGATACGCTCGATGCCGACGTCGATACCGAAGCCCGCGAGCTTTTTCGTGTACTCGGCAAGACTCTTCGAGGTGTTGTTGGTGAGGAAGAAGATCTCCTTCTTTCCGAGGGTGCGCAGAATGAAGTTGATCGTCCCCTGGATGGGAACGTCGCCCAGGTAGACGGTCCCATCCAGGTCGAAAACAAAACAATTTTTAGCGCTCAGATCCATTTATTGGTTCGGCGAGATTATTTTCGCATTCGTTTGCATTCGTCACCCCGGCGAAGGCCGGGGTCCAGGTGAGAAACCTCTGCGTTGACTGGATTGCGGGCTGTGCACTTCTTTCGCTCGCTTTCGCCGCAATGACGGTCAGTTCATAGTGCTGTCGCCGGATCATCAATAGGTCACAGATCCACTCAAGTCCAAGATCAATGGTTCGGCGAGATTATGTTCGCATTCGTTTGCATTCGTCACCCCGGCGAAGGCCGGGGTCCAGGTGAGAAACCTCTGCGTTGACTGGATTCCGGGCTGTGCACTTCCTTCGCTCGCTTTCGCCGCAATGACGGTCAGTTCATACGTCTTGTCGCCGGATCAATAAGTCAGCCATTTCATAACACGAGCGAAAGGGTCGGGACGACAGCAGCAGCAAGAGCACGAGGACTCTCATCAAGACGAGGGGCGTCACGCCGGCAAACGTGGGAATAGCAGCGGCACCGAGCATCGCCAGCGCGCAGAGAAAATCCTCCGTTTCGTGACAACCTCCATTAAGTTTCCGGATTTTATTAAGACGGTACAGTTTGTTAAACGGACGCACCAGAGTCGAGCAAAACGGGTCGCCGGCTCGGGGAATTACGTCCCCCTCAATGTGCCAGTAATTATTCATTTCGGCGATCATTTTCCGGCCTTATACGATCGCTAACGAAGCGTCGTTTTCATATTGCAACATTGAGGCGCAGCATGCTCGCGTCCCACTCTTCACTGCAGCGCTCGGCGGACCATCCGAGTTCCTTGGCCATCAGCGCGATGACCCGCGGCAAGGCGCTACGCGCCGCGGCTGTGTCGACGAGCGCGAGCGCGGTGCGCCGGGTGAGCACGTCAGACGCGCGTTCGGCGAATTCGTGGCGCGCGGCATAGACGACTTCGGCCTCGATGTACGGGTGGCCGGCGTGCAGTCTTGCAGCGAGGCCGGTGCGGCTGATCTCGGCGACTTTTTTCGCCTGGTCGCCGTAGGCGTGGTGCAGGTGATGGACGACGTCGGCGTCAAAACCGTAACGCCGGATAAGCAGATTTTCACCGTGTCTATCGAGTTCGTCGGCGCCGACGAGCGGGAACTTTTCGGTACGGCAGGCGCACCGGGACTTCAGTCCGTAGGCCTCTATCGCCCGGTCGACGCCCTCCTCGGCCATCTTGCGGTACGACGTCCATTTGCCGCCGGCCATCGACAGCAGGCCCGAAGGACTCATTTCGATCAGATGTTCGCGCACCAGTTGCGCGGTGTTCGTTATGTCGTCGGTCTGGATCAGCGGGCGCAATCCGCACCACACCGAGGTGACGTCGTCACGGGTGACCGACATGTCGAAATACTGGTTGATGTGGCGCAGGACGTAGGCGATTTCTTCTTCCTTGGCCTGCGGGTGGTCGACGATTTCCGACGGGCTGTCGGTCGTTCCGATCAGTGCGTGTCCCTGCCAGGGCAGGACGAAGAGAACCCTGCCGTCCTCTGTCTTTGGAATCAGCATGCCGGTTTCCGGCGGCACGAAACGTCCGCCGAGGACGATATGGATGCCCGCTGCCGCCTTGAGGATCGGCGCCGCCGCCGGCTCGTCCATCTGCCGGATGCGATCGACGAAGGGGCCGGCGGCGTTAACGACGCCACGTGCCTTGATCGAAAATTCCTCGCCGCTGATCGCATCGCGCACGCGCGCGCCGCAAATCGTCCCGTCCTTCTTCTCGAGCGCCAGCGCCTCGACATGGTTAGCAACGATCGCGCTGTGCTTTTCGGCGGTCAGCGCCAGCGTCACCGCCATGCGCGCGTCGTTGAACTGGCCGTCGTAATAGACGACCCCGGCCTTGAGGCCTTCGCCTTTAAGCATCGGAAAGCGGCGCAGCGCTTCCTTGCGACCGATGAGATAGCTGTGGCCGAGGCCCTTGCGACCGGCGAGCAGATCGTAGAGCAGCAGTCCGGCGAAGACGTAGGGCACCTCCGACCACTTGTAAAGCGGCGTGACGAGCGGCAGACGATGAGCAAGGTGCGGCGCAATCTTGAGAAAAATTCCGCGCTCGTGCAGCGCTTCGCGCACCAGGTGATACTGCGCCCCGTCGAATTTCTTCACCGCCATTTCGAGGTAGCGAACGCCGCCATGGACAAGCTTGGTGCTACGGCTGCTGGTGCCCTCGGCGAGGTCGTTCTTGTCGATCAGCGCGACCTTCAGTCCGCGGCTCGCCGCGTCGACGGCAAGACCACAACCCGTCGCCCCGCCGCCAATGATCAAAAGGTCGAAAGGATGGTCCTGTCGAAGCGCCGCAAGCCGGAGTGGTCTGTCCATCTGTTTTTCGTTTCCGCGCAGTATGCTCGCGCAGATCGCCTTTCGAAAACCAATCTATTGTTCGTATGCGAACATTATGAGTTCGCCGGCTCGTTGTCAAGTTCGTTCAATTGCGGCCGGGCGGCGCCTTCCCTCGGTTAAAATCGGCAGCGTGCGACACTCAGCGGGACGACCAGCGTTCCGAGTCGACAACCTTGCTGGAGGGGATAATGAAAACGGCTGTTTCGCAAGCGAACCTCAGTCGGCGCCACCGCGACATCCTCGATATGGCCAAGCAGAGCGGCTATCTATCGACCGACGAATTGACCAAGGCCTTCAAGGTCACCTCGCAGACGATTCGCCGCGACATCAACGAGTTGTGCGCGCGCGGCTTGTTGCGGCGCTATCACGGCGGCGCCGGACTCGCTTCGAGCGTGCACAACGTCGAGTATTCGACGCGCAAGGTCCTGCTGCATGACGAAAAAATACGCATCGCACAAATGGTCGTGCGGCAGATCCCCGACAACGCTTCGCTTTACATCAACATCGGGACGACGACCGAAGAGGTCGCCAAGGCGCTCAGCGACCACAAGAACCTGCGCATCATCACCAACAATCTCAACGTTGCCGCGCTGCTCTGCGACAACCCGAGCTTCGAGGTGATCGTAGCCGGCGGCGTCGTCCGCCAGGACCGCGGCGTTATCGGCGAGTCGACGATCGACTTCATCCGCCAGTTCAAGGTCGATTTCGGCATCATCGGAATTTCCGGCATTGACGCCGATGGGACCTTGCTCGATTTCGACTACCGCGAAGTGCGCGTTGCCCAGGAGATCATCGCTAACGCGCGTCAGATTTTCCTCGTCACCGATCACAGCAAGTTCAATCGCAATCCGATGGTCCGCGTCTGCCATATCGCGGAAATCGACGCACTGTTTACCGATCAGCCACCGCCGCCGGAAATACAGGCCGTTCTCGCCCAGGCGAAAGTCGCCCTGCACGTGGCCGAGGCGCCGTGACGCTAGGCTGGAACTTCTGCGTCACCGCGCTGCTCTTTTCCATCGACGAAGTCGTGCCGTCAGCCAAAGGCATAAATCGGTCATGCTGACGGACAGGTGGCGAGAGCGAATAACGCTTCAGGCGCGAAATCGCACATCACCTGACCACTATTCGCACTGAGCCTGACCAGCAATCATCTGGCCGACCACCGACTGGAACGGCTACGTTGGCCCAATGAATTCATCTGCCCGAGTTGCCCCCCATCAAGAGTTCCGAGTCCGTTTGCCATCTTGATTCTCCGGTAAGTGTTTGACGTCACGCAATAAGCAGGCCGAGCGCAATCAACAGCAAGGCGAGCACCGGGCCAAAGGGTTGATCGAAGGCAAGCGCCAAAGTAAAGGCGGCAATATAGCCAAGCACCCCGATAAGCGCAGCGAGAAACAAGCCTGCCCGCCAGTTGCGCGCCCGCCGAAAAGCCAGCCAGGGCGGAACAAAAACCAGCGAAAATGCCCCCATAACGCCCATGCTCATGGTCGCCACGGCCAGCGAAAGCGCCACCAGCAGATCGAATCCGGTCTGCGTCGGCCAAGTGCGGGTGCCGCGAATCCGGAAAAAATCGGGATAGACGTGTGCCAGTAGCAATTGTTTTGATAAGGCACGCAAAATGACCAGCGCAACAATCCCCCCAATCGCAACCAGCCAGAGTTGCCCGCTTCCGGAAAAATAAAGTTGCCCATCGAACAGCGCATGTCCCAAGCGTTCTGCCATCGGATGATTGGCGGCAAGCAGCACAGCCACCGCCCAGCCACCCAGCAACAGCAAAGCGTAACTAGCGCCACCTGCCAGCCGGACAGCAAAAAAGCGTTTGCCGGCACCGGCCAACCCGGCTGCCGCTACGCCCCCCAGAGCAGGCGGCATAGCGACGACGAGCGCCAGCAACGCCCCGGCAGCGGCAACATGGGAATAGGCCAGCGCTGCCAGCCATTCATAACGCAAACGCAGATAGCAACCAAGCAGTGGCAACACAATGGCGAGGCATAGTCCGGTCAAAAACGGTATCAGGAAGAGCTCACTCCACATCGCAAGCTCCCATCACAAGGACACGATCACAGACGGCTTCGACGAAGGCAGCATCATGGCTGACGACGATCATCCCCGCCCCCGCTGCGGCTCGTTCGCGCAAGTGGGCCGTCAGGTGGGCGACGCCGGCGGCATCGAGATTATTGGTGGGTTCGTCGAGCAGCACCAAATCCGCCGGTGCCTGCAGGATGGCCCACAGCGCCAGATAGTGGCGCTGGCCGCCGGACAGTCGATCCAGACGGAGATCGATACGATCGGTCAGCCAGGAGGGAAGGCCATCGGCCATGGCGCCAGTCAGGGCGAGCAATTCGCGTCCCGATAGCGGCAAGCCATCAACGGGCGGCACATCTTGAGTCTGCAAGGCCGGCCGCAAACCGGGTTGCTGCTGGATGCAGCCGGAAAATACTTTCGCCCGCCCGGCCAGCGCGGCAAGAACCGTGCTTTTGCCGACACCGTTCGGGCCGGTCAGCCCGACAATTTCACCAGGCATCAACGTCAGGTCGACTGCCTGTGTGGCAGGCTGTTGCCAGCCCGCCACCAGTTGCTCAATTTTCAGCAAAAAACTCAACGCAAGCCCTTCAACAAACGCTGCACGGTGTCATCAAACAAGCCGAAAAGGTCTTTCGCCTCCGCCGTGCCGCCCACGGTGTAGGGCAGCATGATTGCCGGAATGCCCGACTTTTCGGAAATCCACTGGCTAGGCCCCTCCGGATTATAGGCAGCGCGCAAGACCATTTTGGCTGGCGTTGTCTGCTGCTTGCTCAACAGCTCGGTCAGATGGCCGCTGGTTGGCTCGATACCGGGTTTTGGTTCCAGCGAGCCAGTTTCCTTCATCCCCAGCCAGTGGGAGAGATAGACAAAGGAGGAATGGTGCACCAACACTTGCACCCCGCGCAACGGCGCTGCTTCCTTCTCCCAGCGCACCATCGCGACCTGCCACTTGCCGGCGAAAGTCTTGTAGCCAGTCTGATAGTTTGCCGCACTGGGCGCATCGAGTTCAGCCATGCGGGCCGCCAGGGCTGCACCGACTTTCAGGGCATTGCGCGGATCGAGATGAATATGCGGATTTCCGGCCGCGTGGACGTCGCCGTGGGCGCGGTCGAGCACCGTTGGGACTTCCAGGCGATTCACATAAGCGGTTGCCTCGAAATACCCCGGTCGACCAGTCTGAATTGCTGAATTCCCTGAATCACGTACGACCAGCGGCAGCCAGCCAATTTCGAGATCGGCACCGGCCGCCACCACCAGTTGCGCCCGCCGCGCCTGTGCCAGCAGCGAGGGTTTGGCCTCGATCCGGTGCGGATCCTGGAAGGCGGTGGTCGCGGTATAGACGGTCACCTGCTCACCGCCGATTTCCTTGGCCAGGGCGCCCCACTCCGGCACGGTCGCGAAAATATTCAGGGCGGCAAACGCCGGCGCAGCCAGCATGCCGAGGGCGCCGATGCCCAACAAGGTCGAGATTTTTTTCATCATTTTCACCTTAGAATTTGTGACCGCCATGAGCACCAAGGCTCATCACGTATTGCAGCCAAATCTGATTGTCCGTGGCTTCGGGACGTGTTTTGTCCTGGGCAAGCTGCAGGCGAACGCGCGAGAACTCGCTCGGGCTCCAATCGACCATCACGGTATTCCGACGTGGTGAGTAATTGGCCAGCAGCGGGAAGTCGGCTGCGCTCAAGGTGCCGTTATCGACCAATTCGATATTGGCCGAACCGGAACTCAGGCGGTCATAACGATAACCGACTCGCCAGTTGGGCATGAACTGATAGACCGCCTGGGCGTAATAGCCCGACTGGGCGTTCCGGAAACCTCCCTGCTGTGCTGTGGTGGCGGTGTCATAAACCAGATCACCCGACTCGCTGCGGCGGAAATATTCACCCTGCAGCTTCAAGTTGGTTCGGCTGGCGTTGCCGTTCGGTGCCCATTTCCAGAGCATGTCCGCGATCCAGGTCCGGCTGCTGCCCGTAAAACTGTTGTTCAGCCCATTGAGCGTATCCTCATCAGCAGTTCTCATTTCAAAATAATTGGCTTGCAACAAGCATCGCTCTGACGGAAATGTGTCAGAGGTCTTGATCAAGGGGCATTATTTTTGGTTTATTTTCACTGAATCGTAAATAGGTCTTGTAAACAGTAGCTTACGGTGTTAACTTTCGGACGGTCGAATTTTCGCTTGTTCCTGAGTTGCTGC
>JBBRXI010000010.1:0-18331 GCA_038248575.1 Burkholderiales bacterium
CCACGCGGCGTCGCCGAGCGCCCGCCAGACAGTGCGCCATGGCGGGACATCGCCGCGCGGAACGTCGTGGCGCCAGGCGTACCACACGCTGTAGAGGATGAAGCAGAGGCCGTAGGCGAGCCCGGCGCCGAGCCCGGCGATGAACAGGGCACCGACCGAAACCCCGGTGACCGCGGCATAGACGATCATCACGATGCTCGGCGGGATGATGATACCGAGCGATCCGGAAGCAATGAGAACGCCGATCGAAAACGAGCGGCCGTAGCCGCCCTTGAGCAGCGACGGGTAGAGCATCGAGCCGACGGCAACGACAGTCGCCGGACTCGAACCCGAGATGGCGCCAAAAAACAAGCTTGAGCAGACGGCGGTGATACCCAGCCCGCCGGTCACGCGACCGACGAGCAGATTAGCCAGATGGACGAGGCGACGTGAAAGACCGCCGACGTTCATGAGGTTGCCGGTGAGAATGAAAAAAGGAATCGCCATCAGCGAAAACTTGTCGAGCCCGGCAAACAGCCGTTCGGTGATCACGGCCATCGGCATTCCGCCTTCGAGCCCCATCGCCAGGCCGACGGCGGCGCAAAGGACGAAGAAAATCGGCAGGCCGAGGCAGAGCAACAGCACCAGCGAGACGAGAAATACGCCGGTCATCGCCTAGCTCAGGATTTCGCTCGCCGTGGCAGGCGCGCGCCCGACCAGTTCGGCAACAAGGCGCTGGCCAAAGCGCAGCGCCATCAGGCCGCCACCGACTGGAACGGCAAGCTGCACGGCCCACAACGGCACTTGCAGCGAGGGCGTCACCTGGCCGAACTCGCGCGCTTGGGCGACGAGATCCCAGCCGAAGACGACCATCGCCAGGCTAAGCAGAACGCACAGCAGATCAACGCCGATGGCCAGTATGCGGCGCGCCGGTCGGTCGCCGACCAGCCGCCAGAGCACGTCAACGCTAATATGCGCGCCGCGGCTTGCGGCAAGGCTGGCGCCGATAAAAACCATCCAGACGATAGCGTAGCGCGTCAGTTCCTCGGCCCAGGGAAACCCGTGGTTGAAGCCGTAACGCGCGACGACATTGGCGAAAAGTACAAAGGACGCTACCAGCAGCAAGACGCCGATCGCCGCCTCCTCGGCGCGCGTCAGCGCCGCGTCGAGTGTGCGCAAAAACTTCAATCCGGCTTGCCCGCCCGCTACTTCGCTGGCACGGCGTCGATCGCCTTGATTGCCGCCTGCAGCAGACCCTTGCCAATGGTCGTTTCGAACTCGGCATAGACTGGGCGCGTTGCCGTGCGAAAGGCTTTGGCCTGCTCGGCGTTGAGCACGCTGACCCTGGCCTTGCTCTTCTTGATTTCGGCCAGATAACCGGCTTCGCGTCGCGCCGTTTCCTCGCGCTGGAAGGTGGTTATCTGGCGCGCGCTTTTGACCAGAATATCGCGGTACTCGGGCTTTAATGCGTCGAACCAGCGCTTGCTGTACACGAAAGCGTAACCGAGATAGGCGTGATTGCTAATGACCACGTCCGACTGGACTTCGTAGAACTTCATCTTGACGATCGAGACGAGCGGGTTCTCCTGACAGTCGACGACGCCCTGTTGCAAGGCGCTGTAGGTTTCCGAAAAGGCGATCGGCACGGGATTCGCGCCGAGCGCCTTGAACTGCGCCATGATCAGCGGACTTTCCATGACGCGGACCTTGCGCCCCTTAAAATCGGCCGGGCCTTCGATCTTGGCGTTGCAACTGAACTGCTTGAAGCCACTTTCCCAGTAGGTGACGCCTTTGAGGCCGACCTTATCGAGCGTCTCGAGCAGGCGATCGCCGACCGGGCCATCGAGGAAGGCATACGCCACCTTAGCCGAGGGGAACAGGAAGGGCAGATCGACGAGTTGCATGGCCGGCGAGAAGGTGCTGAGTTTGGCGGTCGGGATGATGCCGCCGTGGATCGCGCCGATTTGCATTTGCTGCGTCGCCTGAACGTCGTCGGCGAGCGCGTTGTTGGGGAAAAGACGGACGACGATCTCGCCACGCGTACGTGTCTCGACGGCCTCCTTGAATTTAAGCGCGGCGGCGTGTTGCGCGCTGTCTTCGGGGAGATCGTGGTGGAATTTCAGGGTGATTTCGGCGACTGCCGGCGAGGCGGCGACAGCCAGACTGACGAGCACGAGCAGTGCCAGTTTTTTCATTGCCACGGATATCCCCAATCAAAAAGCGACTTCGCCGGGCGAAATCGAATGGAATTGAACTATGCCGCGCTGCACCCGCATAGTAGCGCAGAGGATCCCCGGCTCTCCATAAAATCTTGCACCAAAGGCTCATCGGCGAGCGCGGAAAACCCATTATCGGAACTGGCCGTGCGGATCGATCGGCGCGAAAAACGGCCGCAGCGTCGCATCGTTGGCGACGCACAGTTGCTTGAGATAGGTGGCGATCTGACCGGTGCCGGCGCTCCGCCAGGCGAGCGCGAGCGGCGATGGCTGGCGGCCGACGACGACCGGGCGCTCGAGCAGCAGGCCTTGACGCACGAGTTCGCCGGCGATCGGCGCCGGCAGGAAGCCGACGCCGAGACCAGCGACGTGGCAGGCGATTTTCGTCTGCATGTCGGGGACGTAAAGTTCGCGTTGTCGCGCCAGCCTCCACGCCGTGCGCTTGGCCATATGCAGCGACGTATCCTCGACGTTGATCGCCGGATAGGCGCGCAACTCGTTGCTGCCGAGCGGTCCCTCGGCGAGCGCCAGCGGATGGCTGGGGGCGACCACAAAGACCCAATTCACGACGCCGAGCGGCAACGTCGTAAAATCGTCGTGGACCGAATCGAAACCGGGAACACCGAGGGCGAGATGACCGCCGTTGTGCAGCATCTGATCCCAGACGCCCATGTACACCTCCCGGCGAACGTTGATCTCCGTATACGGAAAGCGCTCGACCAGATGGGCGAGCAAGGCGGCGATGCTCGCCGAATCGTAAAGAAGATTGTTGACCACGAGGTTGAAATGCGGCTCTATGCCTTCGCGGACCTGCTTGAGTTCGTCGGGCAAGGTGTGCAGCCAGTCGAAAATCTGGCTCGCCTTCTCGTACAGATACTCGCCGGATGGCGTCAGCGTGACGGCGCGTGTCGTGCGCTGAAAGAGCGGTGCATCGACGCTGTCCTCGAGCGTCTTGATGCGGTAGCTGATGGCCGAAGTCGATTTGTGCAAGAGGTCGGCCGCAGCAGAAAAACTGCGCAGCCTGGCGACGGCGAGAAAGGTTCGCAACTCGTCCTGACTCAACCTCGATCTCAGCGACTCGGACACGGCATCTCCAGTCAGGCGGACCCAGCGCGCTTCAGGCGCCGCGCGGTCTCAAGCGCTGTACTGTAGCACGCCGCCGCGTTATGAATAAGCCGTCGCGGCGCGCTGGGCGGCGTCGGTCGCTATGGCGGCGGCGGCTTCGCTCGCGGCGATCAGACCGCTCAGCGTGTCGAGCCCTGAACTTGCGCCGTGGCGCGTTACGCGTCCGGCGAGCTTGAGCACGTGCGCACATTGCGTGTTGGGCAGGCTGCGCACGAGCGCGAGCAGATGGCTACCAAATTCGCCCCGCGTTGCCGCACGCAGGTAGCCGACGCTCGCCCGCGTCGTCAAGGCCGGCAGCCGGTCGGCAAGGCCGCGCAGCAGCGTGACGAGCGGCGCGCTCGCCCCACCCGTTGCCCAGGCGTGCGCCAGCATGCCGACCAGCATATCGTCTCCGGCTGGCGTTGATCCGGCGCCGCGCCCGATCAACGCCAGCGCAGCGTCCTCGCCAGCGGGCGCTGCACCGTGCACGGCGGCGACCGTTTGCATCACCCAGCCGCCGGGCGTTAGCAGGTCCGCCGCCGGGAGGCCGAGGCCGAGCGGTGCCGACAGCGCGCGCAACCCGTGGCCAAGCGCCGCGAGATTGGCGTGAGCGCGCGGCGAACGCATGCCGGCCGGGTCGGGCGCTAGCTGCGTGACAAAAATGCGCACGCCAGCCGTGTCGACGGAGAACTCGAAAGGCGCCTGCGCCGCTGCGCCGGCCCGGCTTGCCGTGGCGCCGATGCGCTGCAGATCGCAGCGCCGCGCGACGATGTGCAGCGGCAAAAGCCCGCAGCCCGGCGCGCCAAGATAGAGGTCTTCGTCGCTGCCGGCAATGGTCAGGCTGAAGCCGTTGCGATGCATGGCGCGCAGCACGGGCGTACCGCACTGGAGCGCGGCACTGGCCGCACTGCTCAGCGCCAGCGGCCTGACCCGGACTTTTGCGACGCTCGGCGTTCGCGCGTCGATCGACGCGCGCTCAGAACGCGTATTCGATCTGCCGATGCGTCTCGGCGACGATCCGACCGCGCTTGACGACGACATTGCGATCAGGAATGTCGAGGATGACGTCAGCGACCCGCTGGGTATCGAGCAGGACGAGGTCGGCGTCCTTGCCGATCGCCAGGCCGTAGTTCTTCAAACCGAGGGCCTTGGCCGGATTGGTCGTCAGCATGGGCAGCACACTGAGCTGGTCGTCGGCGCCGCCCAGATGGCAGGCCGGCAGCGCCAGCGCGGCGATCTGCAGGAGGTCGCCGGTGCCGTACGGCGTGAACGCGTTGCGGATGTTGTTGGTTGCCAGGCAGACGTTCACGCCACCGTCGCGCAAGGCGCGCACCGGCGTCAGGGTGCGCCTGACGTTGCTCTCGTCCTTGCGGCCACCCAGATGCATGTCGGTGGCCGGCAGGCACATGACCGAAATGCCCGCGTCGCGCATGAGCGCGATGATCTCGGCGCGCTTCGCCGGGGCCGCAGCGCCGAGCGCCGTAAGGTGACCGACGCTGACCCGGCCCTGGTACTTCTCGGCGATCGTCTTGCGCGCCAAATACTCGATTGACATCGCGTCGGCGTCGTCGCGAAAATCCTGGTGGAAATCGAGATCCTTGTCGAAATCCTTGGCTAGCTTGAATACCCAGTCGATATGCGTGGTGGCGTCGGTATCGTTGTAAGGGATGCCGCCGACGACGTCGGCGCCCTTCTTCATCGCCTCGACCATCATGGCGTCGGTCCCGGGCGCTTTCAAGATGCCTTCCTGCGGGAAAGCGGCAACCTGGATGTCGATCAGGTCGGCGTATTCACGACGCAGGTCAAGGATCGTGTCGAAACCGGTAAAACCCTGCGCCGGGTCGAACTCGGCGTGCGCACGCACGCAGGTGGTGCCGAAGCCGATGATCGTCTTCAAGACACGTCGTGCCCGCTTTTCGATATCCTCGCGCGTGAAGGTCGGCTTGAGCGCGGCGCTGACGGCGATCGCTTCCATCAGCGTCCCCGAACGGTTCGGCTTGCGGTCCATGACAAAAGCTTTTTCAAGATGCAGATGGGACTCGATCAGGCCGGGAATCAGCACCCGGCCTGCGCCCTCGATTTCCTTGCCGCCGCGGCACGCCAGATCCGGCCCGATGTCGGCGATCTTGCTGCCGTCAATTGCAACATCCATGAGCGACCCGTTGTCGTCGAGTCGAACCTTGCGGAAAACGAGATCCATGTCCAGTCCTTTAACAAAATGGCGTGATTTAAACCATCACAAACGACAACACGAGCAGCAGCGCAAGACAGCTCAACACGTACGGCGCGTTGCCCTTGGAGACCTCGACGAGCGAGATACGGAACCCCGCCGAGAGCGCCTGCATGGTGATATTGACGAGCGAAACCTGGCTGCCGAAACCGACGCCTATGGTCACGAAACCGATGGCCAGCGGGCTGAATCCCAGGGCCACCGCGATCGGCAGGATGAGCACCAGGATCGAACCGACGTAGGCTCCGGCCGGGAAACCGATGGCAAAGCCGGCGAGCACGGCGGCCGGGACGACCATCGACAACGGCACCATCTTGACGACACCGGCGATGGTCGCGAAAGCGCCAGTCTTTTCGATGAGCCCGATGAAGATCAGGAACAGGCCGACCTGGAACAGACGGGTCAGGATATACGACGAGCCATCGACCATGGCATCGACCGACTGGTTGAGGCTGAAATCGCTGCACAGATAGACCAGCGCCACGGTGACGATCGCATAAACGACGGGGCCAAGAACCGGGCCGCCGAACATCTTGTTGATGAACGGGCCAGCGATGACCGCGAAGAGCAGGAAAATCGCCGGGATCGTGCGTTTCCACAGCTCACCGTTGGACATCGCCTTGAATTCCTCGGGCTCTTCACCATGGAACAGCGACTTGGCGCGCAAGGTGCCGACAAAGGCGATGACCACCGCAATGGCGCAGAAGAGCAGCCAGTAGGGGCGCATGGTAGCGACGTATTCACCGACCGGCGTGCCCGAAAGCTGCGAGACAACCGACGATTCGAGCGAAGCCGGCGAGGTCGTAAACGACGCTGCCGCGGCGATCGACATGCCGGCAATGACGGCCGGAATGGCGCCGACCGCGGCAAAGGCGAGCGGCGCGATGACCATCGCACTACCGCCGCCAATGCCCGACATATAGGTTGCTGCGGCCTGCAGGATGACGATGAAGGCGCCGACGTATTCGACGCGGCCGCCGATATTGCGCCGCACCAGGGTGAGCGCCGCCGAGTAGCCACCGGCTTTGAACACCGCCATGGCAATCGCCGAGTTGATGATCGGCACGGTGATCGAGAGCATCTTGGGCACCGCTTCGAGCAGCCCCTTGTTGGCCACCGAAATCCCGATGCCGCCGATGATCATCGCCATGACGCCGCCGGCGAGCGCGGCGACGAGCATATTCACCTGCATGAAAAGCAGGCCGAGAATCAGGACGATCGGGATGATCCCGATGACCTGCGCAAAGCCGGTTCCGGGTGCCGAATGGGCGTAGAAAGCCAGTCCGGTACAGACCACCAGGACGGCCAGGATGCCCATGTTTCTCCGGTCAGCGACTGGGGCGCTTGAATCGTTCGTACTCATTCGACCACTCCTTGATATTTGTGAAATCGGTTGATGTTTCTGAAACGGCTACGCAGGAAATGCCAATCAATTATTCTGAAAACTCTTGCTCAGGCCGTGACGCCCTGCTGTTCGGCGAGCGCTTCGAGCGCTTTTTCAAAACAGGCGAGCGGCGCGCGCACCGTTCCGGCGCCAACCTGGCCAATGCCGGCGTTGCGGTGGGCGATACCGGTGTTGATCAGCGGCGTGATTCCCGTTTCGACGACACGACGCACGTCAAGCCCGAGACAGGCGGCCTGAAAATCCCAGGTCGGAATCTGCAGCAAGGGGTTGGTATCGACGAATATCTCGCGCATTTCTTCAGAAATTTCGAGCGCGTCGGCAAAGCCGCCGGCGCCGACGAAACGCGTCACACCCGGCGCGGCAATCATCGCCGCGGCGCCGATGCCCAGCGTTTCGGTGATCGCGCTGTCGCCAATATCCGGGTTGGCATCGTCCTGCGAATAGCCGGTAAAAAAGAGGCCGACCGGCGTATTGACCGGCGCCGTAAACCAGCGCTTGCCGAAACCGCTGACGCGGATTGCGAAATCGAGGCCGTTGCGCGTCATCGCCGTGACGATGCAGCCGGCCTCTATCGTCGCACCAGCGTCCATCGCGCACTTGCAGTAAGCCATCGCCACGTTGAGGAAAAACTGGTCGGTGCGGGCGAGGAAACTCAGCACCTCCTGCTGCTCGGCGCTGCTCGCGCCGCTGCTCACGATGTCGGCGGCGAGCGCGCGCAGCAGCAGCGCCGACGCGGCGATGTTGCGCTGGTGAAATTCATCGCCCATGGTGATCGCTTGCGCCATCAGCGCGCTGAGGTCAACACCGTCAGCTTGGCGCGCAAGCGCCGCCGAGAGCACCGGGCCGAGCACGTCGCGCATCCAGGCCAGGCGCGTCTGCACCTCGCCTTCGAAGGCGCCAAAGCGCATCACCTTGCCGATCCCTTCGTTGAGGTTGCAGTAGGCAAAATTGCCCTGCACGCTGTTCTTCACGACGACCACCGGCATGTGCGGCGACGTAATCCCGCCCATCGGACCGACCGCTGAATGGTCGTGGCAAGGCAGGAAGCGGATTGCGCCCTCGGCGGCAAGTTTTTCGGCGGCGGCGGCGCTCGTCGCCCAGCCCTCGAACAGCGACGCGCCGATCACCGCGCCCTGCATCGGACCGGTCATTTGCGCCCAGGCGATCGGTGGACCAGCATGTAGCAGCGTGCGGCCTTCGCGCAACGCCGGTACGCAATCGGCGGCGGGGCGCACGTCGACAAGGATGGGGCGCGCCTTCTTGATTTCGGCGATGACGGCGGCGTTGGCGTGGTTCAGGGTCTCGTACAAGGGATTCTCCGTTAAAAATAAATGCCGCTCAATTGAGTTGCGCGAGCAGGCGTTGCAGACGTTCGTTGCCGCCCGCGGCGGGCTCCCATTGCTGGTGTACGACGCGCACCGAGTTATGCAACAGGTCGTCGGCAAAGCCACGCAGGCCGATGTTGATTACCGCCGGGGTCTCGCGCAGCAAGGGCGGCGCTTCACCAGCCGATGCCGGCTTGGCACTGACGGCGCTGGCGGCGAGCAGCACCGCGGCGCGCACACTCTCGGCGACGATAATGCCGGCGTCCTCGAGCGCGCGGGTCTGGCCGGCCAAGTCCTGCGGGTCGCCGATGGTCCCGGTCAGCGTCGCGATGACGACGAGTGGCGCCGCTGTGCCGCGCGCGAGGCGCAATTCACCAACAGCGCGCGCGAGCTCGCCGGCCGGATCGAGGTGACCGCCGTAGCCGAGAACGACGTCGAAGAGCAGAACGCCGACCGCAGGATCGTCGCTCAGTTTGGCAATCACATCGTTGCGCGACGACGGATCGATCATTGGATGCGGGCGACCGCGCGTGTAACTGTCATCGCCCAGATCGATGATGCGATGGCCTAACGCGTGCAGCATAACGCCATCGGGATGCGCCGCGTCGGTCTCGACAGCGAGCCGTTCGGCGAGCAGGAAAGCCGCTTCAGCGGCCAGCGTGCCACCGCAGTAGAGGCCGCAGATCGTCGTCCCGGAAACGTCGGGCAAGATCGCCAGGCGGCTATCGATGCCCGTCAGTTCGACGGCGAGCGCCGCCGTCTCGTCGAGCGTTTGCGTGAAATGCACGTTGCCGACGTTGCGCGCGATGACGCGTTCGCCGAGAAAAAGCGCCACGGCAGGTTTGCCGATCGCCTGCAGCGTCGCCAGGATGCGTTCCTTGACCGAAGCCGCCGGCGGCTTCGAGATGAAGACGATGACGCGGCTGGCCGGGTCCTGGGCGATGAAGTCGAGCGCGGTCAGCGCGCTGATACCGCCGACGCGCTCGGAAAGGTCGCGGCCGCCAAGGCCCAGCGCGTGCGTGATACCGCCGCCGAGCCGGGCTATTTGCGAGGTGACTTCCTGGATTCCGGTACCCGCAGCGCCAACGACGCCGATCGCCCCGGTCGGGATGCGATTGGCAAAAGCCAGCGGCGCCTGGTTGACGATTGCCGTCCCGCAGTCGGGGCCCATCAACAGCAAGCCCTTTTCGCGCGCCAGCGTTTTGAGTTCGATTTCCTTCTCCAGACTGACGTTGTCGGAGAAAATCATCACGTGGCAGCCGCTTTCGAGCGCTTGGCGAGCCGGTTCATGGGCGTAGTGACCGGCGACTGAAATCAGCGCGATATTGGCTTCGGGGAGCAGTTGCTGCGCACGCCGCCAGCTTCGCGCGACCGGATAACCAGCCGTCCGCTTGCCGCGAGCAAGCTCGGCGAGGCGAGCGCTAACCGCTTCGGCCATCGCGTCGGCGGTCGCCGGGTCGCTGGCCTCGCTATCGACGACGATGCACAGGTCGTTCGGCGTCGCCGCGTCGAGCGCCGCGTGCCACAGGCCGGTTTCGCGAAAGACGTTTTTGTTGGCCGGCGTCCCCATCATCACCGAGACGCGATTGACCTGCGGATTCGCCGACAGATCGCGCGAGACGACCATCAGCGTCACCGAATCCTGGAAGCACCCCTTGATCACGACTGCATGCAGCATTGAGACTCTCCTGTTGTTTCCAGCGCCCGCTCACCACTGTCGGTATTGCACCGCCCGGCGCGCCGACCCCGAATATGTTCGTGAGATGCCCGGTATCTGTCAACACGCCAAGCGACACCACACGGCCCCCGCTGCAAGGGCGCTACGCCTTGCAGCACCTGGGCTTGCGCGGCAATTGAACGACCCGCGCGCAACCCATTGTGCAAGACATTCGTTCAAACGCCGCAGCGGCCGGCGGCGCCGCTACGGCGTTTCAGTTCTTGATCAGTCCGGCGCGTTTCATGAGCAATTCGGCGCTGTCGTTCCAGACGTCCATCTTGGTGATTTTTCCATCGACAAGAATGAAGCGGTCGATGTAGCGATTGCCCTTGAACGGCGTGCCGTCGAGCCACTCACCGTACAACGTGCCGAGGCTGGAAACGATTACTTCGTTGCCCTCGAAGGTCACGTCCCAGCGGTCTATCGACTTCTTCACCCACTTATAGCGCGTCTGGTTGAACTTGCCGATCTCGTCGGCTGCGCCGAGCTTTCGCCCGACAAAAATGAGCTCGACATCGGGCGCCATGTAGCGGTCTACCAATGCCCGGTCGCCGGCCATCGCGCCGAGAATGACTTTCTGCACCATGGCGACGATTTCCTGCTTGTTCTGGCCGGCGGGAACCTGACCTTTGATTACGGCGGTTTGAGCAATCACCGAAGAACTCCCAGCAATGAGAAATAGGCACAACGCTAAAAAATGTTTTTTCATTTTGTACGACTCCCTATATTGACAAAAAATACACGACGCTCGCGCCACCGCAATACGAAAACGAAAACGAATGCTAAAACGGCTTTTAGGCCATGCGGCACGTCTGCCCCCCTGAAGGTTCGCCAATCGACATGCGCGTGGTTTCGCGCCCCGCTCGGTTGTTACGGGATTCATAGTCGTCAACGCAGGGGCCACCGTCAAGCCCGCCCGGGCACGCTCCGGATACTGCTCGAACGCTGGTACGCCTTGCCCCGTCTGGCCTTGCCGGGAGCAGGTCGGTGCCGCGGGGAACCGATTGTGCAATAGATTCAATCAAAGCCTGCTGCGCTCGTGCGCATAATCTGCGCATTTGTGCAATCACCGTGTCAGGAGAGTCAGCTATGGAAAATTCATACGAGGTTCCGCGCCGGCTGATCGTCGCGATCGGCGGCAACGCGATCGATGCGGCAGGCGGTGACGACACGCCGGCAGGGCAGAAAGCGATCGCCGAACTCACGGCGCGAACGGTGCTGCCTTTACTCGAGCTCGATAACCAGTTGGTCATCGTCCATGGCAACGGCCCGCAAGTCGGCAAGCTGCTGCTCGCCAACGCCATCGCCCGCCATCGTGTCACGCCGCAGACGCTCGACATTCTCGTTGCCCAGACACAAGGCGCGACGGCCTATCTGCTCGCTCAGGCCTTCGAAAACGTGCTGCGCGAGAAAGGCAACCCGCGTCATGTGGTCGGACTGGTGACGCAGGTCGAGGTCGACGCCGACGACCCGGCGTTCGACCATCCGACCAAGCCGGTCGGACCGTTTTTCAGCGAAGCCGAAGGCCGTGCGCTGGCCGAGGAACTCGGCGTTACGGTCAGCGAGGATTCGGGACGCGGCTGGCGCTACGTCGTCGCTTCGCCCAAGCCGCGGCATATTTGTGATATTTCGCTGGTCGAAGCGCTGATGTGCCTGCGGACCATCGTCATCGCCGGCGGCGGCGGCGGCATCCCGGTCGTGCGCGACAGCATGGGCCGCCGGCGCGGCGTCGAAGCGGTCATCGACAAGGACCTGACGGCCGCCGTCATGGCTAATGTGCTCGGCATCCGCGACATGATGATCCTGACTGCGGTGCCCCGCGTGGCGATCAACTTCGGCAAGCCCAACCAGATCGACCTCGATCATGTGTCGCTGTCCACGATGCGCAAATACCATGCCGAGGGCCATTTTCCAGCCGGCAGCATGGGGCCAAAAATCGAGGCGGCTATTCTTTTCCTGAGTTCAGGCGGCAAGCGGGTGATTATCACCAGCCTCGAGACGGCGGTAGAGGCGTTGCGCGGCGAAACCGGAACCCACATCCTCACCGATGCCGATTTTGACGCCGAGCCGGTTACCGACCCGCTCGTCAAAGCGATCGGCCGGCGTTAGCTGCCGGCCGCGCGGCGCTGACGCCGTTTAGCGCCCGCTTCGCTTGCCTTCAGGCAGCCTCTTGCGGGCGCGATCGGAATATCCGGCGCGCCGCGCGAACTACTTGCCGGCGGTCTGGCCGAGCTTCTTTTCGATCTGGGCGAGCGGGACGGCGCCCGGAATGCGCTCGCCGTCGGTGAAAAACAGCGTCGGCGTACCGGTGATCGCCAGCTTGCGGCCGAGGTCGACGGTCTTTTGTACCGCACTCGTGTCGCAGTCGCTCTTCGCCGACGGCGCCCTGCCGTCCTGCATCCAGTCGTTCCAGGCCTTGGCCTTGTCGGCCGAGCACCAGATCTGATTGGATTTCTCGAGCGAATCGGGCGACAGGATCGGGTAGAGGAAGGTGTAGATCGTCACGTTGTCGAGCTTGGCCATATCCTTGGCGAGCTTCTTGCAATAACCACAGTTCGGGTCCTCGAAGCTCGCCAGCACACGGCTGCCGTCGCCGCGCACCTGCTTGACGGCAAATTCAATCGGCAAATCAGAGAACTTGATCGCGGTCAGCTTCTGCATGCGCTCGGCGCTGACGTTTTTCATCGTCTTGCCGTCGATCAGCGTGCCGGCGAGGATCGCCGTGAGCTTCTCGTCAGTGTAAAGAATCTGGCCGTCGACATAGACTTCGTACAGTCCGAGATAAGGACTCTTGGTAACGCTCGTCACCTTGGCGCCGAGTTTGCCCTCGATCGCCTTTCTGACGCTCGCTTCGTCGGCGGACGCCGGCACGCTGAGGGCGGCAAACAAAGCGAGCGGCAAGAGTTTTTTCAACATGGGTATCTCCGTCTGAAGCGGGGGTTAAAAGGCGCCAATGGCGTAACGAATCAGGAGGTTCTTAACGACCGGCAAGCGGTCGCTGAGGTTCATGCCGACGTTACGCAGGGACTTTAGCCCCGGCAGTTTCTCACGAAACAGCCAGCGCAGTGTATCGGTCGTGTACTGCACGAGTAGCGTTTCCTCACGGCGCGCGCGCTGGTAGCGCGCCAGCAGGCACAAGCTGCCGACGTCCTGCCACTCGGGCGCTGCGGCGAGCAGTTCGGCGAGCACCCGGGCGTCCTGATAACCGAGGTTGATGCCGTGGCCCGACAGCGGATGGACGCCGTGCGCGGCGTCGCCGATCAGCGCCAGGCGCGGCGCGACGGTGCGCGGCACGCGCAGCAGGCTGAGCGGGAAAGCGGCGGCCGGCGTAATCAGTTCGAAGTCGCCGAGCGCCCTGCCGCCGGCTGCCGCGACGCGCTCGGCCAAGGCCTCGGGCGGTAGCGCGAGCAGCTCGCGGGCGTGCGCGTCGGGCGTCGACCAGACCATCGAGATGCGATGGCGCCGGCGCTCTTGGCCGGGCTCCTGCGTTTCATCGCCGGCGAGCGGCAGCCAGGCGAGAACGCCGTCGTCGCGAAACCACTGGCGGGCGGTTGCGCGGTGCGCACGAGTGCAGGCGAAGTTGGCGACCACACCCATCTCGCCGTAGGGTATGTTGCTCGCCTCGAGGCCGCCGTGTTCGCGCACCCACGAGTCGCGGCCGTCGGCGCCGACGAGCAGGCTGGCCGACAAGATCTGCCCGTTGGCGAGCGTCAGCTGGGCGGCGTCGGCGCCGATCGCAAGAGTGCGCGGCGCGGCCGGGCAGAACAGCGTGAGATTGCTCTGTCGCTTGACGCTCTGCCACAGTTCGGCGGCCATCAGCGACGACTCGAGCGTCCAGCCGAGTTCGCCGACGCCGGCCTCGTAGGCCGAAAATTCGAGCTGCGCACCGCCGTCGCCGACGATCTGCATGGCGTGGATCGCCGCGATCCGGCGCGCGTCGAAATGCTTCCAGGCGCCGATCTCGCGCAGAAAGTCGGCGTTCGCCGGACTGATCGCGTAGATGCGCGAATCCCATCCAGAATCCCAGCCAGAATCCCAGCCGGACTTCCCGCCGTTGGCTGGCGCCGGCGGGTGATTTTCGACGAGGGCAATTTTCAGGCGGCTAGCGCGCAGCGCGCAAGCCAGCGCCAGGCCGGCCAGACCGCCGCCGACGATCATTACATCAAAGCGCATGGCGAACTCCGTGATCCGTGGTTGCCCCGATTGTGCCTGTTCGGGCCGGCGTTTTACAAGTTGCGCGGCGCGTGTTAGAAGCTCGCACGATGAATCCGCCGTCCGACGCCCCAACCCGCCGTTATTTCCCGGCGATCGTTTGCCTCGAGTGCGACTCGCCGATCGACGCGCTGATCGCCCTCTGCGTGCCGCGCGACGAGGCCATGGATCTGGTTGCCGCGTCGTGGCGCGGCGCGGACGGCGCCTGCCTGCTGGCGACGCTCGACGGCGGACGCCAGGTCGCCGCGCTGCGCACGCCCGCTGGGCGCTGGGCGGCGTGCAACGCCTTCCTCGAACCGGCCTGCGCGACGCTGGCCGAGGCCGAGCGCGAACTCGCCAGGCTGCTGCGCCGCGGCCGCCGCGGATACGTCGCGTCGACGGCCGTCACGTCGCCGTAACAGTGCGCCGGCAAACTGGCGCTCCCTACAGAAAGTTACACACGGGCACACAAGCGCACGCCTATGAACCCGGGATTCGACGATCATCGCTTGTCGGCAGCGCCTATCGCGCTCCGGCTGGCACGCGATGTTCGCGGGCCTCAAAAGGAGATGTCCCATGATCAGCGCGCTCGTTGAACTGCTCGGTAATTTCTACGCACGCAACGATTTCACCAATTTTGAAGCGGTCGCCCGCAGCCTGCTGGCGACGATTCCCAACGATCAGGTCGCGCTCCAGTTTCTCGGACTGGTCTATTACCGCACCGGCCGCGTCGAAGACGCGATCGAGGTCTTCGACCAGGTCCAGCGTCAGCCGGCGGTCGGCGACGCCGGTCCGGTGGCCGGCAGCGCCAGTGCCACGCACGTCGAGACCGCCGCCGAGGTCTGCTACCAGGAAGCGACGCGCAACAACGCCCAACTGGCGAGGACCTGGTACGACGTCGGCACGACCTTGCTCGCGCTCGGCAAACTGAAGCAGGCAGTGCGGGCGTTTCGCAGCGCGCTGACCGCCGCGCCCGAGTCGACGCAGGCGATGCTCGCGGTCGGCCAGACCGCCTTGCGCGTCGACGATCTGGCGGCCGCCGAAGAAGGTTTTTCGCGCCTGCGCGAAGTGCAGCCGAACAACGCCGAGGTCTATCGCGGGCTCGGCCAGCTCTATCGCAAACGCCGCGACTTTGCCACCGCACGCGCCTGCTGGCGCCGGGTGCGCATATTGCTGCGCGGGCTCGACAGCCTGCGCAGTAAGCGCCGTTCGAAACGACCTTGTATCACCGCCGAAGGAGAATGATCATGTTCAAGGACGCCTTGCCTGTCGCGCCGCGCAAGCGCATCGCGCTGGTCGCGCACGACAACAAGAAGAAGGACCTGCTCGAGTGGGCCAAGTACAACCGCGAACTCCTCGTTCGCCACGAATTGTGCGCCACCGGGACGACCGGTGCGCTGCTCGAAAAGACGCTCGATACGACGATAGAGAAACTGCAGAGCGGACCGCTCGGCGGCGACCAGCAGATCGGTGCCAAGATCGCTGAAGGACTGATCGACTTCATCATCTTCTTCTGGGATCCGCTCGAACCGCAACCGCACGATCCTGACGTCAAGGCGCTGCTGCGCATCGCCGTCGTCTGGAACGTTCCGGTCGCCTGCAACCGGGCTTCGGCCGATTTCATGATTTCGTCGCCGCTGATGTCGTCGGAGTATGTGCGCATCCTGCCCAATTTCGATCTGCACCGCAGCCGCTATGAGCCAATTGCCGAGACGGGCGCAAACGCCGATCTTGAAGCCGACATTGCCGCCGAACTCAACGCCGGACTCGACGGGGGGCTCGAACTCGAACTCGAAGCGCTCGGCGACCGCTACGGTCCACTGCGGGATTGACACGACGGCGCAGCGCACCGCAAAAAAAAACCGGCTTACTGAGCCGGTTTTTTAACGAGCGCTGATCAGGCCAGCGTGCCGACGTTGTTGAGGTCGGCGAAGGCCTGCTTGAGGCGGGCCTTGAAACTCTCTTCGCCGGCGCGCAGAAAGGCGCGCGGGTCGTAGTATTTCTTGTTCGGCTTGTCCTCGCCTTCGGGGTTGCCGATCTGGCCCTGCAGGTAGGCTTCGTTCTTCTTGTAGTAGTTCTTGACGCCATCCCAGAACGCCCACTGCGTGTCAGTGTCGATGTTCATCTTGATCACGCCGTAAGAGATCGCTTCACGGATTTCTGCAAGCGTCGATCCCGAACCGCCGTGGAAGACGAAATCGATCGGCTGCGCCTGGGTGCCAAACTTCTTCTCAATGAATTCCTGCGAGTTCTTGAGGATCACCGGCTGCAACTTGACGTTGCCCGGCTTGTAGACGCCGTGCACGTTGCCGAACGAGGCGGCGATGGTAAAGCGATTGCTGATCTTCGAAAGCTGCTCGTAGGCGTAAGCGACGTCCTCGGGCTGCGTGTAGAGCTTCGAGCTGTCGACGTCGCTGTTATCGACGCCGTCTTCCTCGCCGCCAGTGACGCCGAGTTCGATCTCAAGCGTCATATCGATCTTGCTCATGCGTTCGAGATAGCGGGCGCAGATTTCGATATTTTCCTTGAGCGGTTCTTCCGAAAGGTCAAGCATATGCGAGGAGAACAATGGCTTGCCGGTTTCCTTGAAGAACTTTTCGCCGGCGTCGAGCAGGCCGTCGATCCACGGCAGCAGTTTCTTGGCAGCGTGGTCGGTGTGCAGGACGACGCTGGCGCCGTAAAGCTCGGCCAGGGCGTGCACGTGCTTGGCGCCGAGCACAGCGCCGGCGATGCAGGCGCGCTGGGCTTCGTTTTTCAGACCCTTACCGGCGTAGAACTGGGCGCCGCCGTTCGAGAACTGGAGGATCGCCGGGGACTTGATTTCCGCTGCCGCTTCCATCACCGCGTTAACCGTGCTGGAGTTGATCACGTTAATCGCCGGCAGGGCGAATTTACCGGCCTTGGCCAACGCGAAAAGGGCCTGCAATTCGTCACCGGCGATAACGCCGTGCTTAACCTTCGGAGCGACCTGTGGAGCGTTCATGGCATGAGTTCCAATAACGGTTGATCGAAAACGGCTATCCTACGCTGCTGCTCCGTTCGGGTCAATTTGCGGCGCCGGAAACCGCCGTTCGGGACGAAAAAATCCATTGCAGAACAAGGCTCTTGCGCGCACAGCAGCGGGAATCCCACGGGACACGCGAGAGCACTGCGCCAGCCGTCCGGCACATTTCGGCTGACCCTGTCATCGGTCTTGTCGGCGCGTCGGTAGCCGGTCGCCTGACGGGCAGCCGCTATAATTACCGCTGTTTTCCCGGAAAATTCCATGTCCGATCTGTTAGCCAGTCTCAATCCCGAGCAACTTGCCGCCGTCACCCTGCCACCGCAACACGCGTTGATCCTCGCCGGAGCCGGCAGCGGCAAGACGCGTGTACTGACGACGCGCATCGCCTGGCTGGTGTCGACCGGACAGGTCAGCCCGCAGGGAATTCTCGCCGTGACCTTCACCAACAAGGCGGCAAAGGAAATGGTCGCCCGACTCTCGGCGATGCTGCCGCTTAACTCCGGGCACAGCGCCCGCGGCATGTGGATCGGCACCTTCCACGGTCTGTGCAATCGGCTACTGCGCGCGCACCACCGCGAAGCCGCCCTGCCGGCGCAGTTCCAGATTCTCGATTCGGCCGACCAGCTCTCGGCGATCAAGCGCCTGCTCAAGAACCTCAACGTCGACGGCGAGAAGTTCCCGCCGCGCGAACTGGCCAGCTTCATCAACGCGCACAAAGACCAGGGCCTGCGCGCCGCGCACGCCGAGGCCTACGACGAGTACACGCACCGCCGCGTCGCGCTCTACGCCGAGTACGACGCGCAGTGCCAGCGCGAGGGCGTCGTCGATTTTGCCGAACTGCTGCTGCGCACCTACGAATTGTTGACGCGCAACGAACCGCTGCGCCGCCATTACCAGGAGCGTTTCCAGCACATCCTCGTCGACGAGTTCCAGGACACCAACCGCTTGCAGTACGCGTGGTTGAAACTTCTCGCCGGCCGTTCGGAGAACCGTTCCGCCGCCGAGCCGCCTCAAGGCGGAACGTTCCATGACACGGAGCGCAGCGAACCGTGGTCGCCCCCTTCCCCGGGAAGGGGGACGGGGGGAAGTGCCGTTGGTTCCGCCGCCGAGCCGCCTCAAGGCGGAACGTTCCATGACACGGAGCGCAGCGAACCGTGGTC
>JBBRXI010000011.1:0-18215 GCA_038248575.1 Burkholderiales bacterium
GATGCGCAATCACTCGGCGACGCACCTGATGCACAAGGCGCTGCGCCAAGTCCTCGGCGAGCACGTGCAACAGAAGGGTTCGCAGGTCGACGCCGACAAAACGCGCTTTGACTTCGTGCACAACCAGCCGCTGAGCGACGAGGAGATCCGCGCCGTCGAAAACATCGTCAACGCCGAAATCCTTGCCAACGTCGAATGCCAGCACCGCGTCATGGCGATCGGTGAAGCCCAGAAACTCGGCGCGACGATGCTCTTTGGCGAGAAGTACGGCGACGAGGTCCGCGTCATCGATATCGGCAGCTCACGCGAATTGTGCGGCGGCACGCACGTCCAGCGCACCGGCGACATCGGCGTGTTCACGATCGTCGCCGAAGGCGGTGTCGCCGCCGGCGTGCGCCGCGTCGAGGCGATCACCGGCGACCACGCGCTGGCTTATATGCAAGGCATGGAAACGGCGCTCGGCGGCGTTGCCGGCACGCTGAAAGTGCAGCCGAGCGACGTGCATGCCCGCGTCTACTCGATCCTCGACCAGGTTCGCCAGCTCGAACGCGAACTCGCGCTGTTAAAAAACCGGCAGGTCGCAGCACAAGGCGACGGTCTGCTCGGCCAGACGATTGACGTCAAGGGTGCGCGGGTCGTCGCGGCGACGCTCGAAGGCGCCGACATCAGTACGTTGCGCACGACGATGGACAAGCTGCGTGACAAGCTTGGCAGCGCGGTCGTCGTTCTCGCCTCGAACGGCGGCGGCAAGGTCACCCTGATCGCCGGTGTCACGCCGGATTTGACCGGCAAGGTCAAAGCCGGCGAACTCGTAAACTTTGTCGCCCAGCAAGTCGGCGGCAAAGGCGGCGGCCGCCCCGATATGGCGCAGGCCGGCGGCAGCGAGCCCGACAAATTGCCGGCAGCGCTCGCTTCGGTACCGGCCTGGGTTGAACAGCGGCTGTAGGCGAGCCGAGAGGGGTAACGAAAGATCACCGCCTGGGCGCTAGACGCGACCCCGGTTTTTTTGCGGCGGCGCTTCTTTTACAGCCGGCGGATCGTCTCGAGCAGCGCCGTCGTCGATTTATGGTGAATGAAGGGAATCGACACGGTACGGCCGCCCCAGCCGCCAATCTCGGCGTTGCCGACGATCTTGTCGACCGGCCAGTCGCCGCCCTTGACGAGCACCTCGGGGCGACATTCGAGGATGCGGGCGATTGGCGTGTCTTCGTCGAACCAGGTCACCAGCGTGACGGATTCGAGCGCGGCGACCACCGCCAGCCGATCGGCAAGCGGATTGACCGGCCGCTCGTCGCCCTTGCCTAGGCGCTTGACCGAGGCGTCGGTGTTCACCGCGACAATCATCGCCTGACCGAGGCCGCGCGCCTGAGCGAGCAGCGTCACGTGGCCGCGGTGCACGATGTCGAAACAGCCGTTCGTAAACACCAGCGGACGCGGCAAGAAGGCGAGGCGGGCGGCGAGATCGGCCGGCGCAACGATCTTGGCCTCGAAGGCCGGCGCGCCAGTCGGTGCTGGGTGTCTCTCGGTCACGGCGCCCTGCTGTCCTTCGGCGCGTTGTTCTTCTGCGTCACGTCGAGCTCCCTGGCTTCTGCCGGGGTGATGATGTCGAGCAGGTTCACGACTTTCTTTACGCCGGACGTCGTGCGCGCGATGGCGATCGCCGCGTCGGCTTCGCCTTGCGTGACCATTCCGAGCAGGTAGACGACGCCGGCTTCGCTAACGACCTTGACATGCACCGGGTTGAACTTGCCGTTATCGACGAAGCGGCCCTTGACCTTCGACGTGATGAAGAGGTCATTGCTGCGCTCGGTGTAGGAACTCGCCGGGCCGACGACGACCTCGTTGTAGACGCTGTGCACGTTGGTCAAGGCGGCGGCGATGCGCTCGGCTTCGGCTTTCGCCTCGGCGCTCGGTACTTCGCCGGTCATCAGGAGCTTGCGGTTATAGCTCGCAAAGCTGACGTGGCCGCCGATTTCCTTGCCGACGCGCGAACTGGCTTTCCATTCGATCGTTTCGTCGTCGGTTTGCGCGCCGAGCGAGCGCCGGTCGAAGGTCGCCAGGACGCCGGTGGCAACGCCGGCGGCAACGAGCGGGAAACAGCCCTGCAAGGCCGGCAGAACGGTGGCGCCGACGAGCAGCGCGGTGATGATTTTTTTATTCATTCTTCAACTCCCAAGAGCAGGCAATCAATGCCGTCGCATAGGCAGTGGATGGCCAGCAGATGAACTTCCTGGATACGCGCCGTGCGCTCGGCGGGTACGCATATGTGCACATCGCCGTCGCGTAATAGCTCGCCGATTTCGCCACCGCCCTTGCCGGTCAGCGCGATGACGCGCAAATCGTTGTCGTGCGCGGCCGTGACCGCCTCGACGACGCTCGCCGAATTGCCCGAAGTCGAAATGGCGAGCAGGACGTCGCCGGGCTGGCCAAGCGCGCGCACCTGTTTCTCGAACACGGCCTTGTAACCATAATCGTTGGCGACCGCCGTCATGATCGAACTGTCGGTGGACAGCGCAATCGCCGCCAGGCCCTGGCGCTCCATCTCGAACCGTCCGACGAGTTCGGCGGCAAAGTGCTGCGCGTCGGCGGCCGAGCCGCCATTGCCGCAAGCCAGGATCTTGCCGTTGCCAAGCAGGCAGGCGACCATCGCCTCGGCGGCCTCAGCGATCGGCGCGGCGAGCAATCGAGCCGCGTCAAGTTTGGTTTGCGCGCTGTCGGCAAAGTGCCGACTGATGCGGGGAATCAGGTCCATGGGGTCCATGCGGGAAGTCAGACAGGCGATAAGTCTAACATCAGAGGACCAGATAGACCTCGAACTCGACGCGCCGCCAAGGGTCGGAATCGTCTCGCCGCTGCGAGACGCGCGCCTCGAGTTGTTCGCCGGCGTCAAGGGCGCGCGCCACGGCGGCGTTCTCGGCGCGCGGCACATAACCGAGTTTCCGGCCGCGCCAATCGATGCGAACAGCGTGGCGGTCGTGGGCGTTACCCGGCTCGCGCGTCAGCGTCAGGCGGTCGCCGATGCGCAGCTCGGTCCACACCGCGGCGAGCGCGTAGTACTGGCTGCCGGCGAGCGGCGAACTCTGAACGAGCAGTTTTACCGACTCGGCGGCGGCCATCGGGGCGAGCGCCAGTGCGAGCGCGAAGACGACGGTCGGCAGCCACGCCGGCACCCGGCCTGGCGCGCTGCACAGCCTAATCGACGGGGGCGGCGAAGGCATCGCGTTCCCAGACGATGGCGTTATCACCGTCGCCTTCGATCAGCACGCAGTCGAAGCGACAATCATTGTCGGCGCTGGCATGGGCAGCGAGGTAGTGGCGAGCGGCAAGGACGATACGCCGCTGTTTGCTCGCCGTAATGCTCGCCGCGGCGCCGCCGTAAGCAGCACTGCGGCGCAGTCGGACTTCGACGAAGACGAGTGATTTTCCGTGCTGGCAAACGAGGTCGATCTCGCCGCCGCGGCAGCGCACGTTGCGCGCGATCACGACGAGGCCCTGCTTTTGCAGAAAGCGCGCCGCGCGGTCCTCGCCGCGCTGGCCGATATCCCGTGTCGATAGCCGCGTCGATAGTCGCGTGGTATGGTTGCCGTTGCTCGAGTTCTTGCTCATCGGGCTTCCCAACCTTCGCAGAGAAAAATTGTTTCGCCATGACGGATGACTCAATCGCATTATATGTAGTACCGACGCCGCTCGGGAATCTGGGTGACATGACGCAACGCGCGATTGACGTCTTGCGCGAAGTGCGCTGGGTCGCCGCCGAGGATACGCGGCACAGCGCGCCGCTGCTCAAGCATTACGGGTCGAGCGCACGTCTGCTGCCGGCGCACGAGCATAACGAAGAAGCCGCAGCGCAGCAGGTGATCGGGCATCTGGCGGCCGGCGACTCGGTCGCCCTCGTTTCCGATGCCGGGACGCCGGGGGTTTCCGACCCCGGCGCGCGCCTCGTCGCGCGCGTGCGCGCCGCCGGTTATCGCGTCATCCCTTTGCCCGGGCCGTGCGCGGCGGTGACCGCGCTGTCGGCGTCGGGGCTCGGCGAGCCGCATTTTCTCTTTTACGGTTTTCTGCCGGCCAAGGCCAAGCAGCGTGACGACGCGCTGCGCGCCATGAGCGAACTGCCTTACGCGCTGATCTTCTATGAGGCGCCGCACCGCATCCTCGATACCGTCGAATCGCTCGCCGCGGTCTTCGGCAATGAGCGCACGGTGGTTCTGGCGCGCGAACTGACGAAACTGTTCGAGACGATCCACAGCTGCCCGCTCGGCGAGGCGCTGGCCTGGCTGCGCGTCGATGCCAACCGCCAGCGCGGCGAATTCGTCGTTCTCGTTTCGGGCGCGCCGCAGAATGCTGACGACCGCGAGGGTGAGCGCGTGCTCCGGCTGCTACTCGGCGAAGGTCTGCCGGTCAAGCAGGCGGCAAAGCTCGCGCATGCGATCACCGGCGCGGCGAGGAACGCCCTGTACGAGCTCGCCCTCACGCTCAGATAGGTGCTTGCGCCGGCGCGCCGCGTTTGCCGGCGGCGCGGGCGCCGCGTCACCGGGTCCGGGTCGGCTTGTCCTTGACGGTCGCGGCGGACATTTGCTGCAGGCTATCGATCACCCGGTGGCTCGCCTGTTCCATTGCCTTGAGCTGCGCGAGCATCGCCGTTTGGTCGCCGCGAAGTTTCGCTTCGAGGGCCCTGACGCCCATTTTGTGCACATCGATGTGCGGCGCTTCGAGCGCGCCATAGCCCGGCGTATTGCTGAAGGCGCTCTTCCCTTCGCCCTCGTAATACCATTTTCCCAGGCGGCAGGTCGTATGCCCGGCGAGATCTTCGGGCCGTGTGTTGTCCAGATCGAAGATAGCGAGATAGACGCGGAACTTGAATACCAGATGGTCGATCTTGGCCACTTCGAGAAAGCTTTTTAACGCGCTGCCCGAAATGACCGTCTGCATATCGCGCGAGAGCGCCATCACGCGCTGCATATCGAGCGTCGCGCGGTTGCCGCGTTCGCTGAAAACGCAGGCCGACTCGGATAGTTTTTCCATCGCGGTTTTTGCCGAAGTCGAGTTGTGACGGATGTTGCTGACCAGTTTTTCGATGTCTTTGGTGGCTTTCGCCGTCCGCTCGGCAAGCTTGCGGACTTCGTCGGCAACGACGGCAAAGCCGCGGCCAGCTTCGCCGGCGCGCGCCGCTTCGATGGCCGCGTTCAAGGCGAGCAGATTCGTCTGGTCGGCGATCTCGTGTATCAACTGGACGATGACGCTGATTTCACCGGCCTGTAGCGCCAGCGCATCGACCTCTTTGGCGGTGCTCGCCGAGTCACCGGCGAGCCGGTGCAGGTTGGCGGCAATTTCGGTGGTCGCCTGGCCGCTGCTCGTCGACACTTCGGCAGCCTCGATGGCGCGGGCCTTTTCTTCGTTGAGCAGCGTCGCCATCTGTCCGAGGCTGCTTTGCGAGCCGGCCAGCGTCTGGCTGAACAAAGCGAGATTGCCTACTACCGCTTTCATCGCGGCGCAGTCGTCGTCTCTTTTACGCGCTTCGTCCTGCTGCACGCTCAACCGGGTTTCGAGCGTCGCCAATCTGACGTGCAGATCCGCCTCGCGCGCTGTCGCGGCTGCCAATTCGCTGTGCAGGGCCGTCGCCACCCCGTTCTTTCTCCACCACATAACACGCTCCCGAGACCGTTGCCGTTGAGTGTCAAATTGCTCGCGTGCATCAGGCCAGATGACGGCATGTACCGCTCAGGCTCGCCCTCCCGTGTTCGATAATACAAAGAAAGCGGGCTTGCGGCTGCCCGGCATGCGCCTCGCTGGCCAAGGCCTGACACCGTCGTCCAGCGTGGCGCAAAGGTAGCCCTTTTTCACACCACGAGGCAAGCCGTTTCGCACGCTGCGCGCGGTTCATCGCAGGTTTTGTTGAGGCCATACGTCGCCAGCGGTTTTCGGCGCAGCCGCCGGCAATTCATCTAGAATCCGCCTATCTCCTGACGAACGCCGGCCATGCAAATTACCATTACCCGCCCCGATGATTTTCATCTCCATTTGCGCGACGGCAAGGCGCTGCACACGGTCGTCGCCCACAGCGCACGCCAGTTCGCTCGCGCCATCGTCATGCCGAACCTGCGCCCGCCAGTGACCACCGTCGTTGCCGCGGCGGCTTATCGCGGCCGTATCCTCGCCGCGCTTGCGGACGGCATCGAGTTCGAACCGCTGATGACGCTTTACCTCACTGACAACACGCCGGCCGACGAAATTCGGCGGGCGGCAGAGAGCGGCTTTGTGCACGCCGTGAAATTTTATCCGGCCGGCGCGACGACCAACTCGGATGCCGGGGTCAGCGATCTCTCGCACTGCGCAGCGGTGCTCACCGAAATGGAAAAACTCGGCGTGCCGCTGCTCGTACACGGGGAAGTCACCGACCCGGCGGTCGATATCTTCGACCGCGAGAAGGTCTTCATCGACACGGTGATGCAGCCGCTGCTTGCGCGGCATCCCGAACTGCGCGTTGTCTTCGAGCACGTCACGACGAAAGACGCTGCGGACTTTGTCGCCGCCAGCGCGGGCAACGTCGCGGCGACGATCACCGCGCATCACTTGCTCTACAACCGCAACGCCCTGTTTAGCGGCGGCTTGCGTCCGCACGCCTACTGCCTGCCGGTCTTGAAGCGCGAAACGCATCGCGTTGCGCTCGTCGCCGCAGCGACCTCGGGCAACGCCCGCTTCTTCCTCGGCACCGACTCGGCGCCGCACGCGCGCAGCGCCAAGGAGGCGGCGTGCGCCTGCGCCGGCTGTTATACGGCGGCAACGGCGCTCGAACTTTATGCCGAAGTGTTTGCCGCAGCCAGCGCGCTCGACAAGCTCGAAGCCTTCGCGAGTTTCAATGGCGCCGACTTCTATCGATTGCCGCGTAATCGCGGTACAGTGACGCTCGAAAAGCGCAGCTGGGAAATTCCTCCCGCATACGACTACGGCGATGGCGAACGCCTCGTGCCACTACGCGCCGGCGAAGCGCTGGCGTGGCAGCTTTTGTGATGCTGTTTCTGGGAGACTCTCTGTGACTTTGCGTCGAATTGCGTTCACCGCGGGCTGCCTGCTCGTTCCGCTGCTCCTCGTCGCTTGCTCGGACCAGCGCGCAAGCGTCGACATCGACGGCAGCGCACACGCGCTGAGCCTGATCCGCATAACGACCTGGCCATGGGACAAGACTGCAAAATATTCGGTCGTCGCCGCGCGCATGCCCGACTGCCAACGTCGTCACCCGATTGGCGATGCGCCTCTTGACGCGAAGTTCGAAATCTACTCGCCGGGCAACAACGCCTGGATAATCAAGCAGGGCGAGCGCATGTTCGTCGTCGAGACGCGCAGCTGCGAAGGCTTCGCGCCGCTCGCCACAGCCCCTGAAGGCGGGCTCGGAGCGCTGCTCGGCAATTTCGCGATGCGCGGCGACACGCTGGTGTTTATGCCGGCGCCGGCGCCGGCGCCGGCGCCAGCAGCACCGCCGCCCGTGTCGGCACCGGCGGCGAAGCCGGCCACCTGACCTGCCGTGAGGGCGTATAATCGCTGTGGGAAGTCGGTCAGGCAACCGCTGGGCAAAAGGCGCAAGCCCCGAGCCGAGAGGAAAGTCCGGGCTTCATAGAGCGAGATGCCGGCTAACGGCCGGGCACCGTGAGGTGACGGAAAGTGCAACAGAGAATAGACCGCCTAAGCTCGGGGCAACCCGGGACGGTAAGGGTGAAACGGCGAGGTAAGAGCTCACCGCGGACGTGGTAACACGGACGGCACGGCAAACCCCATCTGAAGCAAGGCCAAATAGGGAAGCATACGGCGTGGCTCGCGTCGCTTCCGGGTAGGCTGCTTGAGCGTACCGGCAACGGTACGCCTAGAGGAATGGTTGCCCACGACAGAACCCGGCTTAACGACCGGCTTCCCACCTTCTGTCAGGCAAGGTCGCCGGCGTTGGGCGCGGGCTCAGGCCGGTCCGAACACCTCGTTCAATTGCTGGCTGACGCGGATGAAGGTCGTCCGCTTCGAAAGCTCCTTGAGCTTGTGCGCGCCGACGTAGGTACACGCTGAGCGGACGCCGCCGAGAATCTCCTGCACGGTGTTGTCGACCGGGCCGCGGCAATCGAGCAGGACTTCCTTGCCCTCGGCCGCGCGGTAGTCGGCGACGCCGCCCGAGTACTTGTTCATCGCCTCTTCCGAACTCATGCCGTAGAAGCGCATCTTGCGCACGCCGCCCTCCTCGACGACTTCGGCCTCGCATTCGTCGTGCCCGGCGAGCATGCCGCCGAGCATGATGAAATCGGCGCCGGCGCCAAAGGCTTTGGCCAGGTCGCCTGGCGAGGTGCAGCCGCCGTCGGCGCAAACGAGTCCGCCGAGGCCATGTGCCGCGTCGGAACATTCGATGATCGCCGAGAGCTGCGGATAGCCGACGCCCGACATGCGCCGCGTCGTGCATACCGACCCCGGGCCGATGCCGACCTTGACGATATCGACGCCGTCGAGAATGAGTTCCTCGGTCATCTCGCCGGTCACCACGTTGCCGGCCATAATGGTGATCGTCGGGTAGGCCGCGCGCAGCTTCTGGACGAATTCAACGAAGGCCTTGGTATAGCCGTTGGCAACATCGACGCAAACGTACTCGATCGTCTCGCCGGCGCCTTCCTTGACGCGGCGGAACTTGTCGTAATCGGGCTGCGTGATTCCCATCGAGTAAAAGGCAAACGGCGGCGTCGGTTGCTCGGCGAAGAAGGCGCGCAACTGCTCTTCGCGGTAATGCTTGTGCACGGCAACCGAGAGCTGATGCCGGGCGAGCGCCCGCGCCATGTCGAAGGTCCCGGTGGCGTCCATATTGGCGGCAATGATCGGAATGCCGTGGTACTTGCGCTGCGAATGGAGAAAGACAAAATCGCGCGAAATATCGACCTCCGAGCGCGAGGTCAGGGTCGATCGCTTGGGACGAATCAACACGTCCTTGAAATCGAGTTTCATGTCTTGTTCAATGCGCATGGCCGCTTCCTTGTTGGGTGATCGTCTGAGTTCGTTGTCTGAGCGTCGCCGCATGGTCCGCGCTCGGGCAGCGGACGCTTGGGCGACTTTGCGAGATTGTAAGTTATATACTGCGCTCGTACCGCCAGCGACGGTCAGGCGTGCCATGATCGGCTTATCGCGCGACTGGCCGCCACCGTCCGCCGTGCTTTCCGGGGATCCGCATGCGCATAGTCTGCCTGTTGCCGCGCCGGGCGTTTCCGGCGCTCTTGAAACTGCTGATCGGCCTGGCGTTTTTGCTCAACGTGGCGCTCGCCTGGGCGCAGGGCGCGAACTTTTCGACGACGGTGGGAATGGCCGTGCTCTGCGTCGACGACGTCGAGCCGGGCTTTCTCTACAATACCCTGCGCAAAATCAAGCCGCCATCGCGACACGAGCAGGGCGCCTACTGGTTTGCGATCGCCGAGCCGCTGTTCGCGGCGCCGGTCAGCGAGGTCTTTGTCAGCGACGGCAGCAGCCGCCACGTCTTTGTCGGCGTCGTCTCGCCGCTTGCGCCCGCTCAGCTCGCCGAAGCGATCGCGGCAGGCGCGCCGGCTGGCGGCACCTTCAAACGCGTCGATCCGGCCGACCGCTATTCGCCTTACACCTCGGCGGCCGGCGCGCAAATCGTTTTCCACGCCAAAAAGGCCAAGCTCTTCTGTCGCCGCGACCGCGGTCGCCTGCTCGACTGAGCGCCACATACGCCGACGCGATCGGTCGTGCTGGTTTCCCGCGACGAGTGCCTGCACGCTGGCGAGCAGCCGATCGAGCCTAGTGTACGCCGATCCTGGCCAGGGCTTGGCGTTGCGGCCGGGGGGTTTGAGCGCCCAGCGTTAACACGCCAGCGCGCGTGAACGCCGGTGTTCTGGCGTGATTGCCGGTAAAGCGCCTTGTCCGCCATAGCGAGCCGCGTCGCGTAAATGGTTGAAGTGTTTTTGCATTTTCATTACCAGTCGTATAAGGTAGTAACTGATTACTATCTTATACAAGGACAGCCGTGGCTATTACTTCGCAACGCATTTCCGCCGCCGAACGGAGAGCGGTAACCGTCGAGGCGGTAGTCAGCCTGGCCGGCCATCAGAATCCGGGCGAGATCACGACGGCCGCCATAGCCAAGCACATGAACGTGACGCAAGGCGCTTTGTTCCGGCATTTCCCCAGTAAGGATGCGATCTGGGAGGCCGTCATGGCGTGGGTGGCGGAACGTCTCCTCGCTCGCATCGACGATTCGGCGCGCGACATCGAATCTCCTTTGGCGGCGATGGAAGCCATGTTCATGAGCCACGTTGGCTTTGCGGCCGAACATCCGGGGATGCCGCGGATGGTCTTTAGCGAACTTCAGAGAGCCGAGCAGACACCGGCCAAGCGGATGGTGCAAACGCTCCTTCGACGTTATGCCGATCGCCTGCACGGACTCATCGAGAAAGGCAAGACGAGCGGCGAGTTGTCCGCTGCACTGGACACCGAGGCCGCAGCAACGCTCTTCATCGGAACGATTCAGGGCTTGGTGATGCAGGCATTGGTGGCTGGCGACGGCGGGCGCATGTTGGGCGACGCGCCACGCGTATTTGCAATCTACCGCCGAGGAATCAGGAGGTCTCAATGAAGGTTCTGCCATTGCAGGGGCGCACCCTGGCACTCGTCGCGGTCATCGTTCCCCTCCTTGTTCTGTTCGTTTATGCCGCCTTTCGCTCTGGACCGCTGGCGCCCGTGGCGGTAACCGTTGCCAAGGTTGAGTCGCGCACCCTCACGCCCTCGCTATTCGGTATCGGCACCGTCGATACGCGCTACACGTACAAGATCGGCCCGACGTTTGCCGGGCGGGTAAAACGCCTGGATGTGCATGTCGGCGATCGGGTTAAAGCGGGTCAGGTTCTCGGCGAGATGGATCCGGTCGATCTCGACGACCGCGTTCGCTCTCAGGAAGCGGGATTCAAGCGTGCTGAAGCCGCGTTACGCGAAGCGGCAGCCCGGCAGTCCTATTCCGCGACCCAGGCGCGCCGCTACGAGGAACTATTGGCTGTACGGTCAACGAGCGAAGAAATTGTCACCACCAAGCGGCAAGAACTACAAATCGCCGATGCCACCTTGGCGGCGGTGCGGGAAGATCTTGCCCGATCCCGCGCAGATCGTGATGCAGTGCTCGCCCAACGGCGCAATCTGCGCCTGATGACGCCAGTCGCTGGGGTCGTCGTCCTGCGTGATGCCGATCCGGGGACGACCGTCGTCGCGGGCCAGGCCGTCGTCGAAGTGATCGATCCAAAAACCCTCTGGATCAACGTCCGCTTCGACCAGATTAGCGCATCCGGGCTGGCCGCCGACTTGCCAGTGCGCATCGCGCTGCGCTCGCGCAGTGGTCAACTGTTGACCGGTCGAGTCTTGCGCGTCGAGCCAAAGGCCGACGCCGTCACCGAGGAGATGTTGGCCAAAGTCGTCTTCGACCATCCGCCCAAGGTGTTGCCAGCGATCGGCGAACTCGCCGAAGTCACGGTTGATTTACCAGGACTTGCCGCCACACCCGTGGTTCCGAATGCCGCGGTGCAACGTGACGGCGACAAAGTGGGGGTGTGGACAATTGTCGATGGCGATTTGCGCTTCACCGTGGTCAAGCTCGGCATTTCCGATCTTGACGGCCATGTGCAAGTCCTCGACGGCCTCAAGAATGGCGACCAGACGGTGGTCTATAGCGAAAAGGCGCTGACTGCACGCAGCCGCATCAAAGTTGTCGAGCGCCTTGCCGGATCGGCACGATGATCAGCCTGGCGGCTCGCGACATTTACCATTCCTGGGGGAAGTTTGTTTTCACCGGCATTGGCTTAGGCCTGCTCATCGGCGTGACGCTGATTATGGCCGGAGTCTACCGGGGCCTGGTCGAGGACGGCAGGGCGCTGCTTGATAACAGCGGCGCCGATCTGTGGGTGGTGCAGAAAGACACCCTGGGTCCTTACGCCGAACCGTCCAGCCTCAATGACGACGTCTATCGGAGCATTCTCGCCATGCCGGGAGTAGCCCGCGCGGCGAACGTGACCTACCTGACCATGCAGGTCCGAAAAGACGCAATCGATGTGCGTGCAATGGTCGTCGGCATTGCCCCTGGCCCGGCGGGAAGCGTACCGGGGTGGCCGCCCTATCTCGTCGCCGGGCGTCAAATCACCCGTTCGCACTACGAGGCCGTGGCTGACATTGCGTCTGGATTCAAGCTCGGGGAGCGTCTGACGATCCGGCGCAATCATTACCTGGTCGTCGGGATGACCCGGCGCATGGTCTCTTCCGGCGGTGACCCGATGGTGTTTATTCCGCTCAAGGACGCCCAGGAGGCACAGTTCCTTAAAGACAACGACGCCATCTGGCACAGCCGCCGTCGCACCGAAGCCAACCCGGCATTCAACCGTCCCGGCGTGCCGGGCCTGCTCGACGCCGTGATCGCCGCGCAAAGCACCAACGCCTCGGTCAACACCGTGCTGGTGACCTTGAGGCCCGGTGAAGCGCCCGACCAGGTCGCAGAATCCATTCGCCGCTGGAAGCGCCTGACGGTCTACACCCGCGCCCAGATGGAAGACATCGTCGTCACCAAGCTGATCGCCACTTCGGCCAAGCAGATTGGCATGTTCCTGGTGATCCTGGCCATCGTCAGCGCGGCGATCGTGGCGTTCATCATCTACACCCTGACCATGGACAAGATCCGCGAGATCGCGGTCTTGAAACTCATCGGCACACGCAATCGCACCATTGCCTGGATGATCATGCAGCAGGCGCTGGCGCTTGGCACCATCGGCTTCGTCGTCGGCAAAATCGCCGCGACATTTTCTGCGCCGATTTTTCCAAAGTATGTGTTCATGCTGCCTCAAGATTCCATCGTAGGGTTTTTCGCGATGATGCTGATCTGCGTGCTGGCCAGCCTGGTGGCAATCCGCATGGCGCTCAAGGTCGATCCGGCCGACGCCATTGGAGGCTGAAATGGGCAACAAAGGCATTCGCATCGAAGGGCTGACAAAGCGCTACGGCAAAGGCGACACCGTCGTCGATGCGCTCAAGGGCGTCGACATGCAGGTGGCGCCCGGCGAGGTGGTGGGACTGATCGGCCCGTCCGGTTCCGGGAAAAGCACTTTGCTGAAATGTTTGGGCGCCGTGATCGACCCGACCGCCGGGCGCATGAGTCTGGGCGACGACGTGATTTTCGACAACGGATGGAAAGTGCGCGACCTGCGCGCTTTGAGACGAGACAAGATCGGCTTCGTGTTCCAGGCGCCGTACCTGATTCCATTTCTCGACGTTACCGATAACGTCGCACTGATCCCCATGCTGGCAAAATTTTCCAATGCTGAGGCACGGTCAAAAGCCCTCGAATTGCTCACCGCCTTGGACGTGCAGCACCGCGCCAAGGCCATGCCCTCACAGTTGTCCGGCGGGGAGCAACAGCGCGTGGCGATCGCCCGCGGCCTGGTCAACCGCCCACCCGTGATCCTCGCCGACGAGCCGACTGCACCGCTCGACAGCGAACGCGCCATGGCCGTCATCCGCATCCTCAACGACATGGCACGCAAGTTCGAAACGGCGATCATCGTCGTCACCCACGATGAAAAGATCATTCCAACCTTTAAGCGCATCTACCACATTCGCGACGGGGTGACCCACGAGGAAGCAGGCGAAGGAAAGGGCATTGAATGAACGAACAACGTAAGCCGAGGAACCTCTGTCTTGGCATCGATCGCATGAAAGGCAAGCTTATCCCGATGCGCCCATTTCTCGCCGCATCGCTCCTTGTCGGATTGTTGACCGGGTGTGCTGCCGGACCGGATTTTGAGCGGCCGGCGGCGCCGGTAATAACAAACTACACCGCCGCTCCTTTGTCCGGGAAAACGGCATCGGCCCCGACCCCTTTGGGTGATGCACAGCATTTTCGTATCGGGGAAAGCGTCAGGGCGCAGTGGTGGTATAGCCTAGGCCCGGCTAAACTCGGCGCACTCATCGATCAGGCTTTTCAAGCCAGTCCAACGCTGGTAAAAGCCCGAGCTACTTTGCGCCAGGCGCAGGAAATCCATTCGGCGAAAGCCGGGGCAACGCTCTATCCCCAAGTTGACGCCGGCCTCGGCGCACTGCGTCAACGCACGAATCCGAGCGCGTTGGGGCAGGCCGGTGGGGCCCGCGAGTTTACTCTTTACGACGCCAGTATTGATGTCCGTTACCAACTTGATCTGGCCGGCGGTAACCAGCGTGCGCTGGAAGCACTGGCCGCGCGTGCCGAGTATCAACGCTACGAGCTGCAAGGCGCGCGGCTGACCCTGGCAGCGAATATCGTTATTACGGCAATCACCCAGGCGAGCCTTGCCCGGCAAATCCAGTCCACGGATGCCATTCTTCGATCGATGGATGAACAATTGCGCATCACCCGGCAGCGGGTTCGGCTCGGCCAGGCGGCACCTTACGAGGTGTTGGCCTTAGAGACAGACGTCGAGCAGACGCGCGCCGCAATGCCGGCGTTTCGCAAGCAACTGCAGCAAAACGAACATCTGCTGGCCGTTCTGGTCGGTCAGGCGCCCGGCGCCGGCGGCTTGCCCACGTTCACCATGGAAGAGTTCACCGTTCCGTCCGACTTGCCGGTGGTTTTGCCGTCCGAACTGGTGCGCCGTCGCCCCGACATTCAAGCCGCAGAAGCGCTTTTGCACGCCGCCAACGCAGAGTACGGCGCGGCGGTCGCCAAGTTGTATCCGCAGATCAATATCAGCGCCAGCATCGGCTCACAGGCTTTGACTAGCGGCGCATTGTTTGGCGGCGGCTCGGCCGTGTGGATGCTCGTCGGACAGTTGACCCAGCCGCTCTTCAATCCCGGACTATCCGCCGAAAAACGTGCCGCGCTGGCCGCCTTCGACGCGGCGGCCGCCAATTACCAGACCGTAGTGCTTGAATCCTTGCGCAATGTGGCCGACGTACTGCGTGCCGTAGAGAGTGACGCTCAGTCGTTGGCGGCACTGGCTGCCGCTCATGCGGCGGCGCAGGGTTCTCTGACCTCCGTGCAGCACCAATACCGGTTGGGCGTGAGCAGCTACGTTCAACTGCTCATTGCGCAAAAACAGGCGCAACAAACCCTGATCAATCTGACCGCGGCTCAAGCGCAGCGTTTGGTCGATAGCGCCGCGTTGTACCAATCCATGGGCGGTGGTACAGACTGATTGGGATGCTGCGGCCTTCTGGGAGATTTCGTCAGCTGACGCGGCGGACTACGAACACTTGCGGGTCCTCGCCGTACTCGAGCAGGATGCGGCGAACCCTATCCTGCCATAAGGACGCAAACTGACGCGCCTGCGCGGCGTCCGCTTCTCCGGCCAGACCACGTTGCATCAACCGGGGTGTCTCGGGGTCACCGGGCACCAGACGGACGTTCGCAGCAACGTCGACTTGCGCCCCATTATCTGTGCGCGTGTAGCGAAGCTCGAGCGGTATGTCGGCGTCGAACGACAGGAGGTTGCGCCTGTCGAAGCGCCCGGCAAGACCCTTGAAACCGTCGTTGCTGGTGGCGCCGGTGAGCATCGAGACCACATTGGCGACGACGCCGGTGACCGCGTTCAGACGAGCATCCCTGAACTCGACGCGGATCGCGCCGCGTTCGGCAAGCGCATTGCCATATAGCGCAGCCAGCGCCCGGCACGTCATCCAGTAGGCGGAAGCGACAGTCGGGCAAGAATGGCCGGCCAGCTTGACGACATCGAGGTAGCCATACTCGACCACCCCGTCGTCGAACGCACCGAGAAATTCCGCGAGAGGATCTTTCAAGCGCAGTCGCGGTACGGCGTCAAAAAAGTCCGGATGTGGCATGGCTGTCTCCTGTCTGTCGGCGCGACCGCGGCCGTCTGTTCGACAGACCGCCACAAACGCCGGTGCGATTGGTCGCGACGGGGGCACCCCGTCCCCGATTCGATGGCTACCACGGGGCTATAACGGGAGGACTTGTCCTGTCATCTATACACCGGAAAAGGCGGTATATCCGCCATCCACGGGCACCACGGCCCCGGTTACGAAACTAGCAGCATCTGATAAAAGCCAGAGCGCCGCCCCAACGATCTCCTCGGGGTTTCCGTAGCGACCCATCGGAACGTTTGCGAGTATCTTCTGAGCCCTTTCGGTCATCTCACCGGTCTTCTCGTCAACAAGGAGGAATCTGTTCTGCTCGGTGAGCATAAAACCGGGAGCAATAGCGTTCACTCGAATTGTTGACGCATAGTTTTGCGCCATGTGAACCGCCAGCCATTGCGTGAAGCTGATCATCGCAGCCTTCCCGTTCGAGTACCCGATAGCGCGAGTGAGCGGACTGATGCCGGCAATGGACGCTATGTTGAGAACCACCCCGGACTTCTTCTCCGCGAATATGCGCCCGACTATCTGGGAGGGGATTACCGCGCTCATATAATTGAGCGCAACTGTGCTCGTCAAAGCTTCCGGAGTTATATCGAAGAACTCAAGCTCGGCAGACGTGGTGCATTCCTTGCGGCTGCCGCCGGCTCCGTTGACGAGGATATCGACCGTGCCGTATTTTGCAACGACAGCCTCGATTGCAGAAGCCACGCTTGCTCTAGAGGTTACGTCGCACTCGACGGCGATCGCGCCGCCCTGAGCAGTCACTATAGCGTCCGCCGTGCGGTTCGCATTCGCCAGAGAGAGATCGCATACCGCAATCCGCGCGCCTTCCTGCGCCAGATTTATTGCTATCTCCCCACAAATGGCGCCGCCGCCCCCCGTGACGACCGCGACTTTGCCTTCGAAGGCGTACTTCATAACAACTCCCTGTAAATATCCGTGCACTTCCGCGCCGTCCTGCAGATCTCAGCGCGACGGCCATGGCCTTCAGACGATTAATCGAACTGCATGCCGCCATTCTGGTCGATGATCTCGCCGGTGATAAAGCCTGCCAGAGGGTGCACGAGAAAGCGCACTGCATGGGCGACCTCCTCGGGTTCGCAAAAGCGCCTCACGGGAATTTTTTCCTCTATCGTCTTGCGCTGCTCTTCGGTGAGGTGATTGGTGATCATCGCGGTTTTCACGAAGGCCGGAGCGATGCCATTCACGGTAACGCCGAAGGGGGCGAGCTCCGCGGCCAGGCTGAAGGTGAGAGTGATCATGGCCCCCTTGGAAACCGAATACGCTGTGCCGGCGGTGATGCCGCCCGTCTTGGCCGCCAGTGAGGTGATGTTCACGATCCGTCCCCAGCGCTTGCGTTTCATGTCTTCCATGAAGGCGCGGGACAGATAGAAAGCGCCGTCGAGGTTCACTGCCAGCACCCGCTTCCATTCGTCGGGGGTTGTTTGCACGGCCTTGTTGTTGGAGAGAATCCCCGCGTTGTTGACGAGGACATCCACGCTGCCCCAGTTTTCGCGGATCTGCTTCACGGCGGCATCCACCGCGGCAGGCGAGCTGATGTCACAGGCGACCGGCAGCGATCTCCCCTGCGGAAGGCTGCTGGAATATTCATCGAGCTTGTTTTGCTCCAGGTCCATCAGCACGGTCCGGAAGCCATCTTCCAGCAGTGCCGTGACGATCGCCTTCCCCAGACCACCCAGCGCCCCGGTCACCAGGGCTGTCTTTCCAGTTCCCATCAGGTTCACCTCGACAAGATTCGATGCAGTTGAGTACCCAGCTCCCGCGCTTCTTCGGCCGTCCGCGTAGAGGTCTGGATGAACAGTCCCTTGCGGCCGAAAAAGTCGACGATCTTTTTTGAATACGCGGCGAGGTCCACCTGGGCATCGTCTCCACCGTGATCCCACCAGTAATGCCTTAGATACAAAGCGGTCTTTCCGGCCGCCGCGTCCCGGATAACGTCCCAGTTCGGATTTTGCGGTATGGTTAAATCCAGCCCGGCAAGGCCATCGATCTCCATCATCGGCGCGACCACGTTGCGAACATCCCCGCACGAATGGACGACAATACCGCCGCACGCACGGGAAATCTCGCTGTTGTACTTCACGCCGAATTCGCGGTAAAGGTTTGGCGACAGCAAGGCCGCAGTATCGTCCGAAACGCGCACCCCCGCTGCGCGCGGGACGTACCACATTTCGTGGGACACGGAGTGCAGGTTGTCGATCCGTCGGAACTGCTCTTCCACATAGGCGATCGTCGCCTTGGTGACCTTGTCCATCAGGACATGCACCTCGTCCGGGAAGAGCATCAAGGCTTCAATGAACGAGGTGTATTCCCATATCAGAGAAGCAGTTACAAGCGGA
>JBBRXI010000012.1:0-17824 GCA_038248575.1 Burkholderiales bacterium
CAGCCACGGTGCCAGAAAAACGAGTTCGTCCACTGCCGCGCGGCACTGCCGGGAAAGCGCCTGCGCCCACGCGTGTGTGGCGGTATCTATCGCCTTGCCGCCATCGCGCTGCCCGTGGCTGGCGGCCGAGCTCACCCCTTCGCTGTCCGCCATGAGCGCGGCCTGCTCGCTCAACAAATGATCGGCGCTCGCCGCGAGGCGCACGAAGCTGCGGTGCGCCGCCATCAGCGTCGCTGGTGGCGCAGCCGACGCCGATTCGAATTCGTTCCAGAACTGGGTCAGTGGACCGGTGCCCGCCGGTGCGTCGGTGCCCGCGTCGCCGGTGAGAAGCGCCAGCGTATCGCTGAGGCCATTGAACAGCCGCGGCATGAAGACGGGGTCGTCGGCCAGTTCCAGCAAGCCGGCGCGCAGAGTCAGCAGGTGACCGGCCAGGTTGCCGCTATCGACCGTCGACACATAAAGCGGCGTCAGTGGCTGCAGCGTCTGCGTGTCGTACCAGTTGTAGAAGTGCCGGCGATAGCGCTCAAGGCCGTGCATCGTGCGCAAGGTATTGGCCGTCCGCTCGGTCAGCGTGCCAACACCGATATAACCGAAATCGTAGGCCGACAGATTGGCCAGCAAAGCCAGACCGATATTGGTCGGCGAGGTGCGATGGGCGACGGCGGCAACGCGGTATTCCTGATAATTGTCCGGCGGCAGCCAATGATCGTCCGGGCCGACGAAATTTTCGAAAAAGAACCAGATCCGACGCGCCAACGCGCGCAGGAAGAATATCTGTTCGCTGCTCAGCGCGGCGACGCGTCGTGCCAACGGGCGGCTGACCCACCACGCGATCAGCGGCGAAGCGAACCAGAGAACGAGCAGGGGCCACGCTGCGGCGAGCACTAGTGGCGCCAATTGCGTCATATAAGCCGCGAGCGCTGCGGCACTTGCCGGGCCGACCCACATCGTGCGCCAACTCCCGGCGAGTCCGCTGCGCCATGCGCTGTTGCGGTCGGCCTCGCTCGAGGGTTTCCATTCGAGCAGCCGCTTGTGCGCGATGCCCGTTCGCCACAGCGTGCGGACGATCGCATCGACGCTGAAATAGGCCTCGTAAGGCAGACAGGCGAGCTCGAATACGAATTGCGCCAGACGTCTTGACGCCGAATCGCCGAGCGCAGCGAGATGTTGTTCGAGCAGCACGTCTTCGGGCTTGTGCAGCAGATCGACGACGGTCACGAGCAGCGCGGGGAGCAGCATGATGCCGATCACCGACAGCGTCCACGGCCAGGCCACCGGGAATAGCGTCCAGCCGAGCAGCAAAAGCGTCATCAGCGCGGCCGGGACGAGGCTGCGACGCAGATTGTCGATGAGCTTCCACTGCGACAGCGGCGAGAGCGGATTGACCTGGCGTTGCCTTTCGCCGCAACCGGCCGGAACGTAACGACGTAGCCAGCCGAACAGTTGCCAGTCGCCGCGAATCCAGCGGTGGCGACGGCTGACATCGGCGGCGTAGCGCGCCGGATAATCCTCGAAGAGTTGCACGTCGCTGAGCAATCCCGAGCGCGCATAGCAGCCTTCGAGCAGGTCGTGGCTGAGAATGAGATTCTCGGGGAAGCGTCCGTCGAGCGCCTGCTCGAAGGCGTCCACGTCGTAAATGCCCTTGCCGATGAACGAGCCCTCGCCGAAAACGTCCTGATAGACGTCGGAGATCGCGCGCGTATAAGGATCGATGCCAGCATCGCCGCCATAGAGACTTGCATAGTGCGAGCGGCTGGTGCCGGCCAGGCTAATCGCGACGCGCGGTTGCAGGATGCCGTAGCCGGCAACGACGCGCTGCTTGGCGGCATCGAATACCGGCTGGTTGAGCGGGTGTGCCATCGCGCCGACGAGTTGGCGCGCCGCGTCGCGCGGCAATTGCGTATCGGTGTCGAGGGTGATGACGTATTTGATGCCGGTCAGGATCGCGCGGTCGCCGACAACGAGCGAAAACGCCTCGTTGGCGAGCGCTTCGGCGTCGGCTTGTCCGTCGGCGCGCAGCAGCGCATTAAGCGCACCGAGTTTGCCGCGCTTGCGCTCGTAACCCATCCACACCGCTTCTTGCGGATTCCAGCGCCGCGGGCGGTGTAACAGGAAGAAAGCATCGTCCCAAGCCTGATCGCCTTCGCCGCCGTATTTGCGGTTCAGTTCTTCAATCCGTGTCTGTGCCAGTTGCAGCAGCGGCTCGTCCTCGGGCAAAGACTCACGGTCGGCGTCACAAAAGTCGGTGAGCAGGCCGAAATGCAGGCGGTCGTCGCGATTGGCAAGAAAGCGTACCTCGAGAGCCTCGATCAGCTCTTCGATTCCCTGTGCGCTGCTCAGCAGCGTCGGCACGATGACCAGCGTGCGCGCGTGCGCCGGAACGCCTTCGGAAAAGTCCATGCGCGGCAGTTCCCGCGGATCAACAAGTAACGTGGCCAACCAGTTAACCAGAGCCACGGCAAGCTGGCTCGAGACCAGCAAGACAGCAATAACGAGCACGGCAAGCAGCGCGTCGGCGGCCAGCGGATGCGCGTCGGCCAGGATCTGCAGTGCTGAATAGGCCTGCGCGAGCAGCAGGGCGCTGGTCGCTGCCGTAAGGCTGCCGATGGCGCCCAGATAGACCAGTAGCGGACGGCGCGCCACCATTCGACGCAGCGTTTGCCACATGGACACGCGAAAGCCGACGGCGTCCTCGAGTTCAGACAAACCTTTATCGACGAGGTAGAAGCCGACGTGCGACACCCCCGCGCCGCGCGCGTGCGGGCTTGTTCGCTGCTCGCCAACCTCGTTCTGCGGGCTGGAGCGGTCGTTCCGCAGCTCGGCCTGTTGCGCCAGTTCAACCGCCTTGCGCGCGACCTCGCCCTCGCTCAAAGCGCTTTTTCTGGCGATCGACTCGGTCGCATGCCGGTAGCGATCGCGCGTCGCGAAATCCATTTTACCGTAGGCGCCGGCCGGATCTTCAAGCAGCGTACGCTCGACGACGCTCATCGTCTCGACGAAGTCGCGCCAGTCGGTCGCACCGAGCAGGCGCAGACTGCCGATGCTGTTGCTGATCGAGACCTGATCAGCGGCCTGGTGCTGGTTCTCCGAGTGGATCAACTGCTCGATCGTCAGGCCCGACTCGGAAAGCTGCTGCTCGATCCAGGTCAGCGGCAGCGCCAACGCCGGCCCTCTGCCCTGCAGGCGGCGGACGAATTCGGCGACAAAGCCGCCGACCAGCGGCGGGTTTGAACGCGCCATGTCGGCGATCACCAGAATCAGGTTTTTTGGATCATTCTCGACGGTGTTGATGATCTGGTCAGCCCATGAGTCGGCGACGTTACGCTCGAGACGGCCGGCCGCTACGCGCACGCCGACGCGCCGCAGGTTTTCGATCAGCGCCAGGCGTAACATGATCGGCGTTGCCCACAATTCACCGAGCTTGAGCGGACAAACGCTCTGGTAGGCAGCAATGAAGCGGCTGAGAACCAGCGTGTCGACACGAGCGTCGCCGTGCGAGATGATCTCCAACGCGATGTCATAAACGCGCGGCCGCCCGGCAGAAGACGCAGACAATCCGGACGATCCGGACGATCCGGACAGCCCCGACAGGCCGTTTTCCAGGCGCGGCAGCTCGCGACTGTAATCTTGGGGCAGATGCCGTTTGGCGGTGCGTATCTGCTCTTCGATCAGATAGAAGTTGTCAAGCAGCCATTCGCCAGCCGGCGTGATGCGCCGGTTCTCGGCGACCGCCGTGGTTAACAGTCTTGAAGCGCCGATCAGCGCACTCTCGTTAGCGGCCAGCCGAGGCAGCAATTGATCCGGCGCCCGCCCGCGGGCCAACCGGTGTGAGCGTGCCAGCGTCTTGCCATGCAGTTCCATCTGCTCGGCGCTGAACAACTCGGAGCGCAGGGGGGGTTCTTCGTTGCGGTGGATGCGCGGCAGGGCGGCACCAGGAAGCTGGGTTTTGAGGTACTGCAAATAACCGGAGAATCGATTGCCTGCGTTCAATTGGCGGGCCTTTTATTAGATGATGGTCGGCGGGTCACCGGGCTGCGGGAGGCTGCCGGTCGATCACCCGTTTCAGCGCGAGTATGTTTTCGATCGTGATTATTCCTCGGATCGTGCAGGTGATCGGTTCGCTAGCGCATATTCAATCGTTTCGACCAACGACACGAAACTGGTTCAATAGACTGGGCGAGCTGCGCTCAGTTCCGCTATAGTACCTGTCCGGCACAAGGGCCGGGCTCGACTCGCGAGACCGCGCGCCGTTTGCCAACGTTTATTTGCAGCGCATCGATGACTCCCCTGCTCGCCCCCGAACCGCTCGTTTTTGTCGACCTCGAAACGACCGGCGCCAATTTCGCGAAGGACCGCATTATTGAAATTGGTCTCGTCGAAGTCGATCAGGATGGCGTTCGCGAATGGAGTTCGCTCGTCGATCCCGGTACGCCGGTCTCCGCTTTCATTACCGGACTGACCGGAATCGATACGGCGATGGTCTCGTCGGCGCCAAGCTTCGCGCAGCTTGCCCCGACAGTGCTCGAAAAGCTACGCGGGCGTCTGTTCATTGCGCACAACGCACGTTTCGACTACGGCTTTCTCAAAGGCGAATTCAAACGCCTCGGCATCGATTTTCGCGCCGCGCAGTTGTGCACTGTCCGACTCTCGCGCAAGCTGTTTCCCGAACACCACCGTCACAACCTCGACAGCCTGCTTGAGCGCCACGACATTGTCGTTGCCGACCGGCACCGGGCGCTGGTCGACGCGCGGGTTCTCTGGCGGCTCTGGCAGCGCTGGCATGAGCTTCTGCCGAACGAGTCCGTGCGCGGCGCGATCAAGAGCATTGTCGGTCGCGCCGAGTTGCCGCCGCACCTTGACCCGCTGCTCTTTGACGAGTTGCCCGAAGCGCCCGGCGCGTACGCGCTTTACGCGGCGGACGGCAACCTTTTGTTGAGCAAGCGCAGCACCAATATTCGCCGGCAGCTATTTGCCCAGTTTGCTGCCGCCAAGCACGATACGCCGCTGGTGCGCGCGACGGTTCGCGTCGATTGGCGTGAAGCGGCCGGCGAACTGGGCGCGCGCCTGCGCGAACTCGAGTTGTCGGCAAGCGTAAGGAAGAGCGCCGATGATCTGTGCGCGTGGCAACTGACGCTGCCTGCCGACGATGATTTTGCACCGCACCTCGTCTTGGCGCGCGATGTCGACTTCACCCGGGCCGGCGATCTGTACGGCCTCTATGGCAGCCGGCGCGAAGCGCTGCACGCGCTGCGCAAGATCGCCGACGCGCATCGTCTCTGCCTCAACCAACTCGGCATCGGCGCCGGCAAGCCGGGCGAAGCCTGTATCGGCTACAAACAACGGATCTGCCGCGGCGTCTGCGCCGGCAAGGAAGCGCCCGCGCTGCACAATGCCCGGCTGATGAGCGCACTGGCCAAGTTCAAGCTGAGCGATTGGCCGTATTCCGGACCCATCGCGCTGATCGAAGGCGACCCGTTCGGCATGCACGAAGATTACCACCTCGTAGACCACTGGCAGCACCTCGGCACGGTGCATGACGAAGCGGCGCTCGTCGATATCCTCGACGCGCGCCGCGAACGTGACTCCGACTCCGACTGCAACGGCGGCGTCAATTTCGACCCCGATGTCTACCGCATCATCAGCAAGTTCATCAGGGCCGGCAAGACCCGCGTTCTGGCGCTGCCCGTTTTACCGCAGCGGTGCTGATTGGCGCGCTATTTCGACAACTCGATGACCGCCGCCTTGCCCGAGCGTCCACCGGCGCGGCGCAGCAGGTCCTCAATGTCGGTGTTACCAGCACTCGCCGCCCAATCGACCGCCGTATCGCCGTTTTCGTTGGCCGGCGTGACGTCAGCCTTGTTGCGCAAAAGCAGTTTGACGACGTCGCTGTGTCCGTAGCGTGCGGCAAAGAACAGCGCCGTCGAACCGTTTTCGGTGGTGGCGTCGATCTCGGCGCCGTGCTTGAGCAGGTAATCGACAATCGCCGTATGGCCATTGAACGCGGCGTAGGCGAGCGGCGGCCAGCCGTAGAAATTGACCTCGGCGCCAGCTTCGACGAGACGCTGCACATAGGTTAACTTGCCGGTGTACGCGGCGATGCTCAGTGCCGTCTCGCCATTGCGGTTGCGCACGTTGAGGCGGGCACGGCGCTGCAGGAGATGGGCGAAAAGTTCGGGCAGGTCGCGCCGCACGGCCTGGACGAGCAGCGTGTTTCCCTGCCGGTCGACCGTATTGACGTCCATGCCGCGCTGGACGAGGGCGATGGCCGCCGCCGAATCATTGCGAATCAGCGCCTCCTCGAGATCGTCGTACACGCCGGCCGAAGCGGCTGCGGGGATGAGCAGCATCACGGTGAGCAGGAGGGCAAGAAAGGCCGGAAAACTCGCGGAATAAGATATTCGTTTCATAGGTGCGCTCGAGCTGAAGGAAACAGGCGAAAAAAGTTGTCGGTCGTTGCCGCCGCGACTTCGTCGAACGAAATTCCGCGCAAACGGGCGATCTCTTCGGCGACGTGCTTCACATAAGCGGGCTGATTGATCTTGCCACGATAAGGAACCGGCGCAAGATAAGGCGAGTCGGTCTCGACGAGCAGGCGCTCGAGCGGGACACGGCGAGCGACCTCCTTGACGGTCAGCGCGTTCTTGAAGGTCACGATACCCGAGAGCGAGATGTAAAAGCCCATCGCCAGCGCGGCCTCGGCGACCTCCCAGGTTTCGGTGAAGCAATGCAGGATGCCGCCGACCTCGCCGGCCGCTTCCTCGGCGAGCAGACGCAGCGTGTCGTCCGTCGCTTCGCGGTTGTGCACGACGAGCGGCTTGCCTGTCTCGCGTGCGGCACGGATATGGACGCGAAAACGCTCGCGCTGCCATTCCGGCGCGTCCTTGCGCCAGTAATAATCGAGTCCCGTTTCGCCGATCGCGACGATCTTCGGATGGTGCGCCAGGCGAACCAGTTCGGCGACGCTCGGCTCGCTGGCTAACTCGGTTTCCGGATGGACTCCGAGCGAAGCAAAAATGGCCGGATGCGTTTCGGCGAGCGCGAGGACGCGCGGGAAGTCGACGAGATTCACGGATATGCACAACGCGCCGCGCACACCGTTTTCCTGCATCAGGCCGAGCACCTGCGGGAAATTGTCGGCCAGCTCGGGAAAATCAAGATGACAATGTGAATCGACCAGCATGGTGCTCACATCGTATGGGTCGGTCGGCTCGATTGCATGACGCCACCGAGCAGGCCCTCGATCTTGCGCCGCGCTTCGATGCCGCTCTCGTCGTTTTTGAAGTGTACGCCGATGCCCTGCGCCTTGCTGTTTTGCGCGCCGGCCGGGGTGATCCAGGCGACCGTCCCGGCGATCGGCAGCTTCGCTGAATCGTCCATCAGCGAGAGCAGCATGAACACTTCGTCGCCGATGTTGCAGGCACGCGTCGTCGGAATGAATATCCCGCCGTTGTGCAGCAGCGGCATATAGGCGGCGTAGAGCGCCGACTTCGAATTGATGTTGAGCGACAACACGCTCGGCCGCGGCGCGGCAGCGACGACGGGTTTCGAATCGGGAGCTTCGGCCATTTCCGCCTCAGGATTTTCGGAACAAAGCGACGTAAGCGAGGAAAAACTCCTCGAGGAACAGTCGGCTATTCAAGGGTTGTTCGCACTGGACCTTATATTGTAGCGTCTTCCGGTTGAATGCCAACACTTCTGCCATTGTTGTCGAGCGCGCCAGTCCCTGTAAAACCGGCTGCTGCGCCGTGAAATAACGCAGCGGCAGCAATTCGCCGGCCAAGGTCAGGTCAACGAGCCATTTTTGTGACCATTCGATCATGCGCTTGAGCGACGCCGGCCGTTTATCGGCCTTGACGACGCGATCGACATTTGCCGCCGCGGCCAGCGGGTCGGCCGACCCGCCGCGCGACAGTTCGGCGACCACTGCCGCGAGCAGCCCGCTTTCAGTACCCAGTTCGGCAGCGAGCAGCGGCGACCCACCGGCGAGCGCCAGCCAGTGCGCCGCGTCGCTGACCCCGGCTTGTGCCAGCCATTGCTCGGCGATGGCGCGCGCCGGTTGCCCTACGGCAAGTGCCTGACAGCGGCTGCGGATCGTCGGTAGTAAACGTTCCGCTTCGCTTGAAACCAATAAAAACAAGGTATTTGTGATCGGTTCTTCAAGTGACTTAAGAAGAGCGTTGGCGGTTGGCCGGTTCATCGCTTCGGCCGGATTGACGAGGATGACGCGGGCGCCGTGGCGGTGCGTGCCGACGTGGAGAAATGCATCGATAGCGCGCACTTGACCAATCGTGATTTGCTGACTGGCTTTTTTCGGCTTGCCGATTTCGGCACTATCGCTATCGTCCTCAGCGAGCGCGTCCGGCTGCTGCAGCCGGACATCGGGGTGGTTGCCCTGCGCCAGCCAGCCGCAGGCCGGGCACGTGGCGCAGGCCTGCCCGCTTGCCGTCGGTTGTTCGCAGAGCAGCGATGCGGCGAATGCATGTGCCAGATCGTATTTGCCGATCCCGCGCGGCCCGGATAACAGCAGCGCATGCGGCAACCGAGCGCGCCGTGCGACGAGCCGCGCCCACGCTTCGACATGAAGATCGGTTATATTCATAAACAGATACTTATAACACGGTCTTCAACCTGTTTGTTAATTGCGTCGCGCGCCTGATTGGCGTCGATGACGACGATCCGCCCGGCGTCCGCAGCCGCCCGTTCAAGATACGCGCAGCGCACACGCTGATGGAAGTCGGCATGCTCCTCTTCGAAACGGTCGAGTTCCCGGCCTTGCCTGGCGATCCGCTGGCCGGCAACCGCCGGCGGCAGGTCGAAAAGAAAGGTGAGATCGGGTTGGCGATGGCCGTGCACCCATTGTTCGAGTTGCGCGATTTTTTCCGTCGCCAGGCCGCGCCCACCGCCCTGATAGGCGAAGGTGGCGTCGGTGAATCGGTCGCAGACGACCCAGTCGCCACGCGCCAGCGCCGGTTCAATGACCTGCGCCAGGTGCTCGCGGCGGGCGGCGAACATCAGCATCGCCTCGGTCTCGAGATGCATCGCCTGGCTCAGCAACAACTCGCGCAGCCGTTCGCCGAGCGCCGTGCCACCCGGCTCGCGCGTCGCTACGACGGTGAAACCGCGACGACCGAGCAACTCGGCGACCGCGCTGACATGGGTGCTTTTCCCGGCCCCGTCGATCCCCTCGAAGGTGATGAATTTTCCGCGTTGTTCACTCACTGCCGCCCACCTTGACCCTTTGCTTTCATTTGCCGCCGCGCTGGTAGCGGTTTACGGCCTTGTTGTGCTCGTCGAGGGTCGCCGAAAACTGGCTGCTACCGTCGCCGCGACCGACAAAGTAGACCGCCGCGCTTGCCGCCGGATGCAAAGCGGCGCGCAACGACGCGAGGCCGGGCATGGCGATCGGCGTCGGCGGCAGACCCGGCCGGACGTAAGTGTTATACGGCGTGTCGGCGAGCAAATCGCGTTTGCGCAGATTGCCGTCAAAGCGCTCGCCCATTCCGTATATGACACTCGGATCGGTCTGCAGAGCCATCCCCTGGCGCAGGCGGTTCACAAAGACGGCGGCGACGAGCGCTCGCTCGTCTTCGCGCCCGGTTTCCTTTTCGACGATCGAGGCGACAATCAGCGCCTCATAGGGGCTTTTGTAGGGCAGGCCACCGGCCCGGGTTTCCCATTCGCGTGCGAGATGCCCCTCCATGCTGCGGTAGGCGCGCGCGAGCAGCTCGCTATCCGGGCTCTGCTTGGCAAAAAGGTAGGTGTCCGGGAAAAAAAGACCCTCGGCGCCTTTGGCATCGACGCCGAGCATGCGCAGGATCTCGGTTTCCGCCATTCCCTTCGTGTCATGGCGAAGATCCGGGTGTGCATCGAGCCGCTCGCGCATCTGGCGGAATGTCCGGCCCTCGATGAACGCCAACTCGACTTGCGTCACATCGCCGCGCGTCAGCTTGGCGATCAATTGACGCGCGCTGATTCCGCGGCTGATCTCATAGCTGCCGGCCTTGATCGACGCCTCGACGCCCAGCAACTTGCTCAACACAACCATCACCCAGGGCCTCGCATGCACACCGGCTGCGGCTATGTCGGTCGCCGCGCCGCGCATGCTGCTGCCGCGACTGATCGAAAATTCGACTTTCTCGCTCTCCAGTTCGAGCGGCGTCGAAACCAGCCAATAGAAGGCGCCGGCCACGACAACGGCGAGCACGACACCGAGAACGATCAGATTTTTCAGCAATTTAACCATCGCGGCGGCGGCGCTTGGATGAGGTGCGGCAAGGGATTCGGGGCCGTAGGGCCGAGAAACCGGCGGACGCTACGAGTAGCGATATAATAGCCGAAACCGCTGTCATAAAGCGATGAACGGCATCGCTCGGCGTGCGGCACGGCGCGCCGCCGAGACCTTGTGATGCGCGCGCAGAACCCGCGCTGGCGTAAGTAACCTCACGGAAGACGGCATCGATGAATGCACAATGGCAAGAGTTTCTCGGCACTTGCGGCGCCCGTTTTGGCGACCACGCTGACCACCGGATTGCCGCCACGTCAGCGCACGTCAACGTCGCGGATTTCGGCGACCTTGCCGCCGAACTCGTCGCCGCGCGTGACGCGACGGTGGTCGCCCCGCTCGTTCACCTCGGTCTCATCGGTCTTGCCGGCGACGACACGGCGGACTTTCTGCATAACCAGCTGACCAGTGACGTCCGCCACCTGCAGCCCGAATCGGCGCAGCACTCGGCGTGGTGCACAGCCAAGGGGCGGATGCTGGCGAGTTTCCTGCTCTACCGCGAACACGCCGACTACCGCGCGTTGTTGTCGGCCGACCTGGTCGGCGCGATGCATCAGCGCCTGAAGATGTTTGTTTTGCGCTCAAGGGTGACCATCGCTGACCTCTCGGACCGGCACGAGGTCATCGGACTTTCCGGTCCGCAGGCCGAGGCGATCATGGGCGCAAGCGGGCTCCCGGTACCGCTCGCGCCACTTAAGACCGCCACTTTCGGCCAGGGAACGGTGCTCCGCCTCGACCGCCGCCGTTGGCTCATCGTCGTCGGCAGTCAAGCAGCGGGGGCGTTGTGGACCGCGCTCGCGGCGAGCGCTTGTCCGGTCGGAACGCCGGTCTGGCACTGGCTCGATATCGAAGCCGGGCTGCCGCTGATCAGCGCAGCGACCAAAGAAGAGTTTGTCCCGCAAATGGTGAGCTTCGACAAGATCGGCGGCATCAGTTTCAACAAGGGCTGTTATCCCGGCCAGGAAATCGTCGCCCGCACGCAGTACCTCGGCAAGGTCAAGCGCCACCTTTATCGCGTCCGTGCCGATGCGCCGATTGGCGCCGGTACGCCGATCATCGCCCGCGATAACCCCTTGCACCCGTGCGGCATGGTGGTGAGCGCCGCGCCGGCGCCGGCCGGCGGCTTCGTCGGCCTGGCCGTCGTTCAGGAGAACTTCGTCAGCGCCGGCAACCTCGAATCTGGCGCCGCCGGCGGACCGCGCATAGGCATCGAAGCGCTCGTCGGCTGATCGGCGGGCTGCGCCGTGTGTCTGATTCTTGTCGCCTGGCAGGTCCGTCCCGATTACCCGCTGATCGTTGCCGCCAATCGCGACGAGTTCTTCGCGCGGCCGACCCGGGCAGCCCGATTCTGGCCCGACGCACCGGACGTGTTCGCCGGACGCGATCTTGAAGCCGGCGGAAGCTGGCTCGGGATCAGCCGCAGCGGGCGCTTCGCGGCGCTGACCAACTATCGCCAAGGCGGCAAGCCGGACGGGGATGCGCCTTCGCGCGGCGCACTGGTCACCAATTTTCTCGTCGGCGAGGCCGACGCGTCTGACTACGGCGCCGGGCTGACAAGCCGCGCGGAGTTGTACCGAGGCTTCAATCTGCTCGTCAGCGACGGCCGGCAGCTGGCTTATTGCAGCAACCGCGGAGCGGGTTCCTTTTGCCTCGCGCCGGGAATCTACGGCTTGTCGAATCACCTTCTCGACACGCCGTGGCCCAAGCTGTCGGCGGCAAAAAGCGCTTTTTCCGCCGCCCTCGGCGGCTTGCCGGCCGACGAACCCTTCTTCGAACTCCTCGCCGATCGAGAAATCGTCGCCGATCCGAACCTCCCCGATACCGGCGTTGGGCGCGAATGGGAGCGCATCCTTTCCGCGGTGTTCGTCGCTTCGCCCCACTACGGAACGCGGGCATCAACGCTGCTCACCCTACACCGCAGCGGCGGCGTGCGCTTTATCGAACGCAGCTTCGGGCCGGCCGGCGCGCCGCTCGGCGACGTCAGCACGTCTTTTACGACTCAGGTCTCGCCGATAAGGACCGGCGTATAAACCGGCACCCGGTCGAAAAGATCGACCATGTCGGCGTTGCCCATGCGGATGCAGCCGTGCGAGGCCGGAACCCCAACCGGGGCACCGTCCGGACTGCCGTGGATATAAATCATGCGGCGCATAGTATCGACGGCGCCGAGCCGGTTGCGCCCGGGCTCGCAACCTGACAGCCAGAGAATTCGCGTCAAGATCCAGTCGCGCTCCGGGAACGTCGCGGCGAGCTCGGGCGAGTAGATTTCGCCGTTTGGCCGGCGGCCGACGAATACGGTGTTCTCCGGCTGCCCGGCGCCGATTTTGGCGCGTACGAGATGTTTGCCGCGCGGCGTGCAATAGCTGTCCCGCGCTTCGCCAGCGCCACGGCTGGCAGTCGATACCGGGTAGCAGCGCAAGAGAGACCCGTCGGCAGCGAACAGGCTGAGCGTTTGGCTGGCGAGCGAAATGTCGATGTTCACGGTCCGGCGCCCTGCTCTGCGCCCGCCGCCTTGCGCGCCTCACTCGCTCTTAAGCGCCGACCGGCAAAGAATTTCGAGAGCAGTTGGCCGCACTCGTCGGCGAGCACGCCGCCGACGATTTCGGTGTGGTGGTTTAAGCGCTCGACGGCAAAGAGGTCGACAACGCTGCCGTGAACGCCGGTTTTGGCGTCGCGGGCGCCATAGACGACGCGCGCAATCCGCGCATGCAAAATGGCCCCGGCGCACATCGCGCATGGCTCCAGCGTGACAAAGAGCTGGCAACCGGGCAGGCGGTAGTTATCGAGCTGCCGCGCGGCATCGCGCAGGGCAGCGATCTCGGCGTGCGCCGTCGGATCGCGGGCGGCGATCGGTGCGTTGCGTCCACGGCCGACAATAATTCCCGCGCGGACGACGACGGCGCCGATCGGCACTTCGCCGAGGCGCTCGGCTGAGCGGGCCAGGTCGAGCGCCTCACGCATATAGTCTTCATCGTCCATTCGTTGATTTTACCGCAGAGCCGTTTTCGCGACCTGACGCGTCGCAAAAGATCTCACGTATTTTGCAACAAAGTTGCATCTAGGTAACGATTCGGGCAGCATTGCCGTTTTCCACGAGGCCCGCCCTGCCGACCATGACGACCCGGCCCAGCCCGCACCAAGCCGAGAAGCGCACACGCGTCAACCCGGCGCTGTGCGCCAGCGCAACGACGCGCCTGCTGTGGGCCCTCGCCGCCCTCACGCTGCTCTGGCTGACCATCGGCTGGGCGATGTCATGAGCTTGCCATCGCCTATCGTCCGCTTTGACAATCTGACCCTCGGTTATAACCGGCATCCCGCGGTTCACCATCTGCACGGCGACATTGCCCGTGGCAGTCTGATCGCCATCGTCGGACCGAACGGTGCCGGCAAGTCCACGCTGCTCAAGGGTATCGTCGGCGAACTGCGGCCGCTGCAGGATGAGCCTCGCCGGCGACGCCATCTCGCACGCCATATTGCCCGGCGCCGCGGTCGGTTACCTGATCGCCGGCCTGTCGCTTTCGGCGATGACGATCGGCGGCCTGGTCGCCGGCGTGGCGGTCGCCCTGCTCGCCGGCGGCGTCGCGCGCAACTCGGTGATCAAGGAAGACACCAGCCTGGCGACCTTCTACCTCATTTCGCTGTCGGCTGCGTGCTGATTATTTCGATGCGCGGCAGCAACGTCGACCTGCTGCACGTGCTCTTTGGCAGCGTGCTCGCGCTCGACGACCCGGCGCTGCTGCTCCTCGCGAGCTTCGCCTCATGCTCGATAGTGGCGATCGCTGCGGGCCTGCGTCTGCTCGTCGTCGAATGCTGGCGCGAAGATCGGCGGCGTTCTCTATGCCGACTCGCTTTCGAAGCGCGACGACCCGGCCAGTACCCATCTCGAGCTGATGCGGCACAACGCGCGGACCCTTACCGCAGCACTCGTTCAATAGCAGCACGGTGGGCAGCGCCGGCAGCGTCCGGTAGAAGCGCCGCCTTCATCGGGGAGGTGCTCCCTCCACGCGAGGGGCGCGCTTGGCGTTGGCCGCGTCAGCAGCGCAACGCTTCACTGCGACTGCATTCTTCGAGCAGGTAAGCAAGCGAACGATAAGTGCGTCCCGTTTCTGAAGTGAGGCCAATTTCGCAGGTGCGGTTGGTGGAAACGCCGCACGTGCAGTTTTGCGGCAACGCATCGTTGATTTTGCGCAAGGCGTGCCGGGAGAGTTCGGGAACGACGAAGCCGCGATCGCCGGCAAAGCCACAGCAGGTCACGCCCTCGGGCTCGATGACCTGGTCGACACAGGCGCCAACGACGTTTTGCAATTTGGCGACTGAACCGCTCTTGCGCACACTGCAGTTGATATGGAGGGCAACAGGGCCTGCCTGCCTGATCAGTTTCAATCTCGGCAACAATGCGTCGTGGGCGAATTCGTGGAAGTCCAACACTTGCAGGCGACCGGCGAGATAGTTCTGCATGCGCGCACTACAGGCGCTGGCGTCCATGACGATCGGGTAGCGACCGTTTTCGCTTGCTTCCCGGAGCGCAAGTTCAAGTTGTGCGGCACTGGCATCGGCGTCATCGGCCATGCCCTTGCTCGCCAGCATCTGGCCGCAACACAGGCTGTCGACAGCAGCTGGCAGGCGCGGCGAGTACCCGGCCCGAATGAGCAGCTTCTGAATGACCTCGTTAAGCTGAGCTTCGCGGCCATCGGCCGGCCCGAAAATACGGCCGCCGCAGGCGGGGAAATAGACAACGGGGTCACCAGCGGCATTGTGCAGGGAGACCGGCTTTCCGGCGCGCGGCATGGCGTTCTTCCAGACCCCGCCCGACAGACTGCCTAGCGCCTTGTCGCCCACAACCGCGCTGGCAAGCTGTCCTGCCTGCAGACCGAAACGCGAAATCGCGGCGACCGCGCCGAAATGTTCGCTGGCGAAGCGGCCGGCGCTGCGTGCGATTTTTCCCTGTCGGCGTCCGCGCAGACTGCGGACCAGATCACCCGTGTTGATGGCAACGGGACAGGCGGTTGAACACAAGCCGCAACCGGCACAGGTATCAAGACCGAAATAGGAGAATTCACGCTCGATATCGGAGGCGCTCTCCCCCACGGTCGCGCGGCGAGACAGTTCGCGCCAACTGACAATCCGCTGGCGCGGCGAAAGCGTCAGTTGGTGCGATGGACACAAGGGTTCGCAGAAACCGCACTCAATGCATTGGTCAACGGCGTCATTCGTAGCGGGCAGGGGCTTCAGGTGTTTCAGATGAGCCTGCGCATCGTCGTTGAGAATGACGCCGGGATTGAGCAGGTCATGCGGATCAAAGAGCCGTTTGATACAGCGCATCAGGTCAGTCGCCTCGCGCCCCCACTCCCTTTCGACAAAAGGCGCCATGTTGCGGCCGGTGCCGTGTTCGGCCTTGAGCGAGCCGTCGTATTTATCGACGACCAGCGCGCAGACGTCGTCCATCAGGCGGGCGTAGCGCTCAACTTCCTTGGAATCAGCAAAATCCTGCGTGAAGACAAAGTGCAGATTGCCCTCAAGCGCATGACCAAAGATGATCGCTTCGTCGTAGCCGTGCGAACGCAACAAGGCCTGGAGGTCGAGCGTCGCAGCCGCCAGGAACTCGATCGGGAAGGCCACATCCTCGATGATGACGGTGGTACCGGCGCGGCGCATCGCCCCGACCGAAGGAAAAGTCCCCTTGCGCACTTTCCAGTACGTTTCACAGGTCAGGGGATCGCTTGAAAACTGCACCGGTTCAACGGTGGCAATTCCTGCCACCGCGCCAAGCACCGTGTCAATTCGCTGGTGAAGGCAAGCGGCGGTCTCGCCACGCACCTCAATGAGCAATGCCGCGCCTTCGTCGGTCAATGTGCGCAGTGTCGGCGGCAAGCCGGGTTTGTCCTGGACCGAACGCAGCGCGGCGCGGTCGAGGAGTTCAACCGCGGCCACTGCTGTTGACTTGAGCTGGATAACGGCCTGGCAGGCGCTTTCGATGTTCGGAAAGAAAACGAGCGCGCTGGCCTTGTAAGGATCTTCGGCGACCGTGCGATAAGTGATGCGCGAGATGAAACCGAGCGTTCCTTCGGATCCGATCATCAGATGCGTAAGGATCTCGATCGGATCGGAAAAATCGACCAACGCGTTGAGACTATAGCCGGTGGTGTTCTTTATTCTGTATTTGTGCCGGATGCGTTCGGCGAGTGGTGTGTTTTCTCGGGTACTTGCGCCAAGCTTTTCTAGCTCGCCCAGCATACTGCGGTGGCTTAGTCGGAATTCGGCGACACTCGTCGGATCTTCACTGTCGAGGACGCTGCCGTCAGCGAGAATCACGCGCAAACCGGCGAGCGTGCGGTAGCTGTTCTGGGCGGTACCACAACACATGCCCGAAGCATTGTTTGCCGCGATGCCGCCGACCTTGCAGGCATTGATCGACGCCGGGTCAGGTCCTATTTTTCGACCAAACGGAGCCAGGCGAGCGTTGACCACGCCACCGATGATGCCGGGCCCGAGGCGGACCGTGTTGGCGTCCGCAGCGATCTCGCAGCTGGCAAACCCGTCACCGATGAGCACCAGGATACCATCGGTTATCGCCTGTCCGGAGAGGCTGGTGCCGGCGGCGCGGAAGGTGACCGGGCGACCATGGGCTCGCGCCACGTCTAACACGGACTGTACCTGCGCTTCGGTTTCGACAACGGCAACCACCTCGGGTATCAGGCGATAAAAGCTGGCATCGGTCCCGTAGGCGAGCCGGCGCAAGCTGTCGCTTATGACCTGATTCTTGGGCAGGGCATCGAGGAGCCGCGCATAAAGGATCTTGGTTGCGTTGTCGGTCATGTCCTTGCCCATCGCTTTGTACTGGCCTTGCAGGATCTACGAACTGGACCCCGGCTTTCGCCGGGATGACGCAAATCAGCGTTTCCCTAAAGCCCTGAGGAGGCGAGGAAGCCGCCGTCAACGGCCACGGTTTGACCCGTCACAAAGCCGGCCCCTTTTTCGTCAATGAGCCAATTGAAACAACCGAGCAGCTCGGCTGCCTCGCCAAAGCGTTTCATCGGCGTATGTTGCATCACGTTCTCACCGCGAGAACTCAAACCACCGTCTTCGGTCATCAGGATTTTCCGGCTTCGATCGTTGACGAAGAAGCCGGGGGCGATGGCGTTGACCCGTATGTTTGCCGGCGCCAGATAGCACGCCAGCCACTCGGTGAAATTGCGCACACCGGCCTTGGCCGAGCCATAGGCGCCGACCCGAGAAAGCGGGCGATAGCTGTTCATCGAGGCAAAGTTGATGATCACGCCGCCGCCGGCGCGCACGATATCCTCGCCGAAAATCTGTGACGGAATCACGGTGCCCATGATGTTGACCTCGACAACGCGATGGAACATGCCCATATCGAGGTTGAAGAAGCCTTTGATTTCCGGGTTGGTTCCGTCGAGTTCGGCGGGGTCGTAGGTGATCGTGCTGGTGATGGCCGGCGCCTGATTGCCGCCCGCGCCGTTGACCAAAATGGTGCACGCGCCAAAGGCAGCCCTGATTTTTTCGCGGGCCGCCTTCATGGCG